>JAZSCC010000032.1:0-3610 GCA_045602685.1 Acutalibacteraceae bacterium
TATAAAGCATTTTGGCAACCCAAGAATCCTCGTTATAGCAAATTCTGTATAAAACACCGCAGAAAACAACATATAAAACAATATATAAAACGCTTAAAATAACAAACCACCACGAGACAGAATTTAATACGGTCTTAACATTGGTTATAATGTCATTTATCGGCTTTACGGGGCCTAAAATAATAATACGGTAAACCCAAAAAACCCAATCTGCTGCTTTGCTTGAAGGCAAACACCTTAAAATAAGTACCGCAACGTAAGAAACAAATGACGGCACGGATGCCATTGCACCCATTTTAAAACCGCGAAGCTTATCATATTCTGCCCCTTCAAAATCTCCCAAATTACGGTCCTTTGCAGCAACATTAGCCAAAACCGTACCAACAGTGCAGAAAAGAATACCTAAGCTGAAAACGGTACTCAAAACTACCTCAACAACCTTTGCACTTTTGGGCATTTGTGAATAAACAGGAAATGCTCTGTACTGTTTTTGGTCTAAATCCTCCGGCAAATCACTTGCCTTATAGGTTGTAACGTATGCACCCTCAGGATTAGCCTCATCAACCAAGGTGACATCATATATTTTATACTCAACAACCTCAGTAGAAAAACTCTTTATTAATGAAAAGACGGAAATCTGTACAAACAGACAAATAAACGCACTAAACAGAGCCATTCCTATCATTTTACGAGCAGCAGAAAGATTACTCATATTGTCACCTCAAACGTAAATTTAGCCAAAGCATTCAAACCGAATCAGATTTTGAAACAAGGATTATTTTGCTGTAGCTTTGTTAAAATACTCGTAAATCCTTAAGGATTTACTGTGTTTTGTGCCTCGCCCATCAAAATCCTTTGTTTACAAAATTCTGCGACCTTAAAGGTGTGGTTTTTGTATGGATTTTGGTGAAGCGAAGCGTATAAGGCTAACGCCTATACGCGACAATGAGCCGAAAGACACCTAAGAACCGACCTTTAAGGCTGGTTCGGGTTTGAATGCTTTGGCTAAAAAAAGGGTAAACGAACCAACCGCCTTAAATATGGGCGGTACAAACTCGCTTACCCTCAAAATCCTGCTTAAGTAGATTATTCCTCTGTAGCCTCAACAGCTTCTTCTGCAGGTGCTTCAGCGGGAGCTTCATCTGAAGCCTTGACAGCTTCTTCTACAACTGCTTGAGCGGAAGTCTCGACTGTCTCTTCGTCGGAAGCCTCAACAGCCTCTTCGGTTTTTTCAATAAGAGCACGAATAGAAAGACTTACGCGCTTTTTATCAAGGTCAATATCAATTATCTTTGCAGTAATCTCCTGGCCTACCTTAAGCTCGTCAGCCGGCTTTTCAATACGGCGGTCAGCAATCTGGGAAATATGAACAAGACCGTCAATGCCTGCAATAATTCTTGCAAATGCACCGTAAGTAGTCATGCTGACAACCTTAGCAGTAACAACGTCACCAATAGCATACTTTGCTTTAAAAACTTCCCAAGGATTCTCGTCAGCTTTCTTGTAACCGAGAGATATTTTCTTCTTTTCTTCATCAATAGCCTTAATATAAACATCAAGAGTGTCGCCGACCTTAACCACCTCGGAAGGATGCTTAATACGTGCCCAGGAAAGTTCGGAAATATGAACCATGCCGTCAACGCCGCCTAAGTCTACAAATGCACCGTAGCCTGTTAAAGACTTAACGGTACCGTTGAAGCGGTCACCGATTTTAATATCAGCCCAGAACTTTTCCTCAGCGGCCGAACGAAGCTCACGAAGAACTGCGCGTGCAGAACCGATAACTCTGCGGCGCGGACCGATTTCAATAATGCGGAATTTAATAGGTTGTCCCTTTAAGGTTTCCAAATCATCAGTTCTTGATAATGTTGCCTGAGATGCAGGGATAAACACGCGAATGCCCTGATAAAAAGCAACAACTCCGCCTTTAACTACATCTGCAACAGTCGACTCAATAACCTCTCCGCTTTCCTTAGCGGTGTTAACCTTATCCCAACCTGCAATGGCATCAAAACGCTTTTTAGAAAGCATTACGGTGCCCTCCTGGTCATTAGTGCGCATAATGATAAGGTCAAGCTCATCGCCTACCTTTACAGCCTCGGTAAGCTTAACACTGGTATCGTATGAAAACTCTGACTCAGTTACATAACCGGTATGTTTTCTGCCAATATCAACCTGAATCTCGGTAGGAGAAACAGCGAGAACAATGCCCTTTACCTTCTGGTCTGTATTTGAACTGCTTTCGGTTGCCTTAAGCATCTCCTCGAAAGTCATTTCATCGTTAATAATTTCCTGCTGTGCAGGTGTCTGCAAGTCTTGCATGGTTTTTAGAACCTCCTTTATTATACCGGACGGTGTCGAAGCACCGGCCACAACTCCAACAAGTTCAGCATCGGCAAAAAATGATACATCCAGTTCCTCTGCGGTTTCAATGTGGACGACCTTTTCACAAACACTCTTACAAACATCATAAAGTTTGCGGGTGTTTGAACTGTGTTTTCCTCCGACCACAATCATAGCATCGCATTTTGAAGCCAAATCATATGCCTCTTGCTGCCTTTTTGAAGTAGCATTACATATTGTATCAAAAACAAATGCATTTGTATAGAGTTTTTTTAAAGTTTTTTCGCATTTTTTCCAAAGTTCTGTATTAAAAGTGGTTTGTGACACGACACAAATCGGTTTTTCCACCAAATTTTCGACTTTTTTTGACAGTAGTTCCAAATCCTCGGGAGTTTCAAAAACAAAATAATCTCCGGTGCAATGACCGATAATACCCTCAACCTCTTTGTGCTGACGGTCTCCGGCTATTAAAACCGTCTGACCTTCGTCACCGGCCTTAGCCACAATTTTATGAATTTTTGCCACAAACGGACAGGTTGCATCGGCAACAGATAACCCTAACTCCTTTGCACGGTCGGTAATCGATTTAGCCACACCGTGTGAACGAAGCACTAAAACCTCATCGTTTTTTACTTCATCAGGACTTTCGACAATTCTTGCGCCGCGTGCGCTTAAATTCTCGACTAACTGAGGATTGTGTATTATAGGCCCTAAGGTTGCTACCTTTTGATTTTTATCCAACAACTCCTCCACCAACTCAACTGCACGGTTAACACCGAAACAAAAACCTGCGGTAGAGGCCAAAATAATCTTACTCAATTCAAATTTCTCCGTTTAATTTTTCTTCTACTACTTTCTGCAAAGCCAAAACCGAACCGTCTAAATCAAGAAATGATGTATCAACGATAACCGACTCCAAAGACGGCTTGAGCGGTGCTACTGCACGGTTCATATCCTGCTCATCACGTTTAATAAGGTCTGCCAAAACATCCGGGAACGTGACCTTTTCGCCCTTTGCAATAAGCTCATCAAACCTACGGCGTGCACGTATTTCAGGTGATGCGGTTAAAAAAATCTTGACATCGGCGTTCGGTAAAACCACCGTTGCAATATCTCTGCCATCCATAACAACGTTATGCTCTTCAGCAAGCTTTCTCTGTAAGACTAATAAAAATGCTCTTACCTCGGGTATTGCTGATGTAGTAGATGCAGCCATTGAAACCCCTGGTGTGCGGATAAGTGCCGATACATCCTCAGCGTTTAAAAT
>JAZSCC010000033.1:0-4689 GCA_045602685.1 Acutalibacteraceae bacterium
ACCGCTTGGCCTCCGACTTGGTGTCAAAACGATGGAAATTGCTTTAAAGCAGGAAGTAAAGACCGGTAATGCACAAATTATAACCACGATTGATGAAGAAGGCCCAAAAGTGTATAATTGTAAGATAGAAAAGGTGTACCATAAAGATTCAAGCAAGATTAAAAATATTGTAATTAAAATTACAGATGACGAACTGTTACAAAAAACCGGCGGAATAGTGCAGGGGATGTCAGGAAGTCCCATAATTCAAAACGGCAAACTAATAGGCGCTGTAACCCACGTTTTTGTTAACGATTCCACCTCAGGCTATGGTATTTTCGCTGAAAATATGCTGACAACGGCAAGAAGTGTGGAATAATAAATTTTCAGCAACAAAATGATTTATGAAAAATTTTAGTGGCAGAGAAAAATCTCTGCCACTAAATTATAGTTCATTGTGCGAACTGACTGTTATATAGCTCGTAGTAAAAACCTTTCAGTTTCAATAGCTCGTTGTGTGAGCCGTGTTCGATGATATTGCCATCTTTCATTACTAAAATCACATCAGAATGCTTAATAGTAGAGAGTCTGTGAGCAACAATAAAGCTTGTGCGGTCCATCATAAGTTGATGGAATGCGTTCTGAATATGCATTTCGGTCTTTACGTCAATAGAGGAGGTAGCCTCGTCTAAAATCAGCATTGGCGGTAAGCAAAGCATAATTCTTGTAATACAAAGCAACTGCTTTTGACCCTCTGATAAACTTCCGCCGTCTTCACCTAAAACAGTATCATATCCGTTTGGTAAACGTTTAATAAAACTGTGAGCATGGGTTGATTTTGCAGCAGCAACTACTTCTTCATCGGTTGCATTTGGGTTGCCCATGGTTATATTTTCTTTAACAGTGCCGGATTTTAACCAGGTTTCCTGTAAAACCATACCGTAATTTTTTCTGAGACTGTGTCGCGTGACACACCGAATATCTTGCCCGTCAACCGTAATTTCACCTGCAGTTACGTCATAAAAACGCATAAGTAGGTTTATTAATGTTGTTTTTCCGCAACCGGTCGGGCCTACAATAGCAATTTGCTGACCGTTCTTAAAATTTAGTGTGATACCGTCAATTAACGGTTTTTCGGGAACGTATGAGAATTTAATGTTATTTAATGCAACATTACCTTTAGCTGTAGGCATTTCGGGCAAATCCTTGTCTGAAATTTCGGATGGCTGTTCTATAAGTTCAAAAACTCTTTCGGCTGAGGCAACAGCAGAGGAAAGCTCGGTTACTACTCCGGAAATTTCATTAAACGGTTTTGCGTATTGACTGGCATAGCTTAGTAAAATTGATAATGCGCCGACAGTAAATGTCGGGTTTGAAATTACGGTCAATGCACCGATTAAACAAACCAATGCATAGATAATCGCATTTATAATTCTTGTTGAGGGGTTAACCATTGAGGAGAAGAAAATAGCACGTAGTGAGTGTTTTCTTAGTTCCTCGTTAATTTCATCAAACTGCCTGATTGTTTGTTCTTGGTGACAGAAAGCACCGATTACCTTTTGATTAGCAACCGTTTCATCAATGAATGAGGTTTGTTTGCCTCGTGTTTCGGATTGCAGTTTAAACATAGAGAAGGTTCGGCTTGCAATAAATTTTGCAACTATCAGAGAAACAGGAGTTAGTACTACAACAATTATGGCAATTTTCCAGTTTATAGAGAACATAAGTACAACAGTTCCCAAAACGGTTATAATTCCCGTAAATAGCTGTGAAAAGCCCATAAGCAAACCGTCGGCAAGTGTATCAACATCACTGATAATTCTGCTGACAGTATCACCGTAAGGATGAGTATCAATATAAGAAAGAGGTAAGCTTTGTAACTTTACAAAAGCCTTACTTCTCATATCATGAACAAGATTAAAGGTTAATTTGTTGTTACAAATGTTCATAAGCCATTGGGCAATAGCGTTCAAAATAACAGAGAAAATAATTTGGAGTATAATTCTGTTGATTTTAATAAAATCGACGTTTCCTTTACTTATGATGCAGTCAATGGCGTCGCCTATTAAAATAGGGACGTAAAGTAAAAGAGCAACATTAATAAGTGCCAAGATTAGAGAAAATATTAAAAGAATTTTTCGTTTTCCCAATACTGATAATATCTTAAGGAGGGTTTTAAATTTCATTTAATTTTCCTCCTTTTCTAACTGAGAACAACAAATTTCAGTATAGACGTCACACGTTTTTAAAAGCTCGTTATGTGTTCCAATACCAACGGCATTGCCGTCATCCAAACAAATAATTTTATCGCAATTTATAATGGAGGATACCCGTTGAGAAACGATAAATACTGTCGGATTTTGAGGTAAAGAGGTTAAAGCCTTACGTAATTCGGACTCGGTTTTGTAGTCGAGAGCAGAGGCACAGTCATCCAAAATCAGTATTTCGGGATTTCCTACTAAAGCACGGGCAATGCAAAGTCTTTGCTTCTGTCCGCCCGAAAGATTTCTGCCGTTTTGCTCAATTTTGGCATCAAGCCCACCCTTTAGATTGACAATTTCTTCGGCTTGTGCGGACTTTAATGCTGACCATAATTCGTTATCACTGACTGTGTCTTTGCCTAACGTCATATTGTCGCGTACAGTTCCCTTAAAGAGAATTGATTTTTGGGGAACAACTCCGATTTTACGGCGTAAGACCTCAGTATCAAATGTTTTGACATCCTTACCGTTTACCAAAACAGTTCCGTTGGTTGCGGCATAAAACAAGGGGATAAGGTTTATTAAGGTCGTTTTTCCGGAACCGGTAGCACCAATAACACCGATACGCTGGCCTTTTTCAACCGAAAAGCTTAAATTATTGATTGATTCTTCAGCAGCACCGTTATATTTAAAGCTGACGTTTTTAAATTCTACAGCCGCTGAACTTGTTATATTTTTATCAGCCGGTAATGAGTAGGTGAAATTTTTAGAATTTAATACAGCGTCCACACGGGATGACGAGGCAAGTGCCTTATTGACGGTTATAATCAAATTGGCTAATTTAATTAGTTCCACCAAGATTTGAGACATGTAGTTATATAGAGCTACTATTTCTCCCTGTGTTAACGTGCCGTTGTATACACGATGCCCGCCGATGTAAATTATCGCAATTACCGCCAAATTTATTACAATATAGGTCAGAGGATTCATTAAAGCCGATATTTTACCTACTGATTTTTGTAAAGCAGTTAAGCTTTGATTGGTTTCACTGAATTCTGATATTTCCTTATTCTCCTGACGGAATGCGCGGATAACCCTGACACCCTTTAACGATTCACGGGTGTTAAGGGTGAGTTTGTCGGCTTTAGCTTGTACTTTTTTGTACATCGGTACGGTCACATACATTATTACGACAACAATAACGGTTAAAACGGGTATTGACGCCACAAAAATCAGAGCTGATTTCACATCAACAGTAAAAGCCATTATCATTGCACCGAAGACAATAAAGGGTGAACGTAACAACAGTCGTAAAGCAAGGTTTACGCCGGTTTGTATCTGGTTAATATCAGCGGTTAATCTGGTTATAAGAGTTGAGGTTCCAATGTTGTCTAAATCGGTATATGAAAAACTGCTGATTTTTTTATAAAGTGCTGAACGCAGGTCGCATGCAACACCCACTGATGCTTTTGCGGCAAAATATTGTGCAATCAGCGCACAGATAAAACCGATAACGCCCAATACTGCCATTAAAACTGAGCGTGAGATAATGTAAGACCTATCACCTTGTCCTATACCGTTATCAATTATATCTGCAACAACAAGCGGTATAAACAGTTCAAATAAGGCTTCTGTCAGCTTAAACAAAGGTCCAAGAATAGCTTCAATGCGGTACCGCTTCATATATTTTAATAGATTTTTCATAATTTACCGCCTAAAAACAATTAATTTAATAATTTACTAATATATTATATCAAATAATATATTAAAAGCAAGTCAATTAAAATTTTACTTCACAAATTAGAAATTTTGTGTTAATATACCTTTGGTGATAATAAATGGAACAAAAGAAAATTGACAGAATTTCAGAATTGACTCGCATTTCGCGTACGCGTGAATTGACCGAAGCGGAGCAAAAGGAACGGGCTGAACTTCGCCGTGAGTATATTGATGCGTACAAGGCATCTTTGATTGGTATTTTAGATAACACGTATATTCAAGAACAAGACGGTACAAAGCATAAATTGGAAAAGAAAAAATGAAAATTTAGGGCATAATAATCTTGAAACAAATACTTGAGGAGATAATTATGCTTAAAGAAACCGAAATTTTAAATTTTATTCGCCAAAATGTGCAGATGGGTATAGACGGTATAAAGTTAGTTATTGACGATACAGACGAAAAAGATTTTTATAAGGAATTAGAGCGTGAACTTTTGGAGTATAATGAGGTTTATAATGAAGCTGATGCGCTTTTAAAAGAAATAGGCGGTGAGCCCAGGGATGTTAATGCTGCAGCTAAAATTGCTTCTCATTTAACGGCAAAGGTCAAGAATCTTTCGGGCTCGACCTCTAAAATTGCAGAATCTATGATTCAGGGCAGCACAATGGGCGTTACCAAAATGACCCGATATATCAGTGATATGCCCAACATCGATCAGGATGTGAGTCACCTTTCGCACAAGCTGGTGAAAACCGAAGAAAGCAACATCGAGCAGATGAAGCAATAT
>JAZSCC010000034.1:0-3349 GCA_045602685.1 Acutalibacteraceae bacterium
CCGGCAGCCACAAGGCTCACAAGATTCTTCATACCACTTACGTTGACCGTTCTAAGAAGGTTATTAAGTAAGATATAAACATTTAAGCCACACCTTTTGGTGTGGCTTTTATTTTTGCTTTAGATTTACTTGAATTTCTGAGGCGGATAAGGTAAAATTTAAATATATTTTCTTTGGAGATGTAAAATGAAAGAATTAGCCGTAATAGCAAAAATTCATACTTTGCAAAAAGAAAAGTTTGGGATTCCCCGACAAAGCGGAATGGTAGACTTACCTGCAGAAATTGTTTTTGAGCCCGAGTTTCGTGACCTTAATGCCGTTCGTGGCTTAGAGGGATTTTCTCACATTTGGCTTTTATGGGAGTTTTCCGAGGCAAACATTAAGGAAGACGGTTGGCAGGCAACGGTACGTCCGCCAAGATTAGGAGGGAACAAACGAATGGGCGTGTTTGCGACACGTTCGCCGTTCAGACCCAATTCAATCGGGCTGTCTTCGGTCAAACTCGAGAGGGTTGAAATAGGGAATAAAGGCCCTGTGTTGCACGTTTTAGGTGCAGATTTATTAGACGGCACACCGATTTATGACATTAAGCCCTACATTGCCTTTTGTGACAGTCATCCTGATGCCGTTTGCGGTTTTTCTGAAAGTTATAAGGATTATAGATTGCAGGTTGAGTTTCCGGAATCCGAATTACTAAAATTACCGGAACATTTACGAGAACAAGTGACAGAATTATTAAGCCTTGACCCCAGGCCGTCATACCAGACTGATGTGGCACGCATTTATGGAATGGATATTGCACAATTTTCAGTAAAGTTTACCGTTGACGGCAATATATTAAAGGTAATTGAAGTCGGATTAAAAGCATGATGTTAAAAATCAAGGTTTTTCATACATCGGTTTATTAATCGATTGACTTTTAATTCAAGTTGAATTAAAATTATATAAGAAGAAAATATTTGCCAAAAAAAGGAGTTGCGTTATGTTAAAGAAAATTTTGAGTTTAATATTTGTTTTACTGTTTTGTTTTTCAGCAGTAGCTTGTGGTGATAAACCTGAGACCACAGCCTCAACCGATTCAACCGGCTCGACAGGTTCAACTGTTTCTAATGTTAATACCGAGAATGAGGCAATCTTAACTATTACCGTCGGTGAAAAGGAAATTAAAAAAATTAAATCTGACCGTCCTTACGACAAATCGAAGAAGGATATTTCACTTATTCTCGTGGCGGGACAGTCTAACTTCCACCCCAATAATGGCTATCCGAGAGAATACGGATATCAAAATCATACTCCTGAGGCTCCGACTGTAACCTCGGCCGGTAAGGTTTATTCAAGTCCGCACTTAGGATTTATCACCGCACTAACTAACGATCGTGATATGGTAAAACTTTGTGACACCAGCCGTGGCAGAGACACTTTCGGCGGAGTTTCACCCTCTTTTGGTGCTCAATGGAGTGCTTTAACCAACACAACGGTTGTTTTTGTTCAGGCGGCGTTAGGTGGTGTAGGTATGCATGAGTGGGTACCGAATCCTGTTGATTACAGCTGCCCTTGCGAAAATCTTGGAAAAGGTGAAATGTATACCCGTGCTGTCGAAAATTTCACCAAGTCATATGAGGCCTTAAGTAAGAATTACAATATAGTATATATGGGATATATTTGGAATCAGGGTGAGCACGAAAATGATTATAATTCGGCAATTCAGGGTTGCACAATTTGTTCTGACCAAACCTATTATGATGCTTATTTGAGTATGCACGAATCATTTATTAATGATTTGGGTATGGATTTTGGTGGAATATCTGTTGTTCGTCAGCATAAAAACGGTGTATCACCTGAGGCAAGCCGTTCGCTTACAATAGCCCGAAACGCACAATATAAGCTCTGCAGCGATTTGGATAACCTATTTATGCTTTCTGCTATCAGTGAGACCGTAACACTTGATATGATGGACCCGACTTTGACGTCGCATTATTCACAAAAGACGTTTAACATGATGGGAACAGAAATGGCAAGTAATCTGGCAATCAGTATTGGCTTGTATGAGAGGCCCGAGTATGAGGGAATGTTACTTTACGACATAAACGGAAATATTATCGGCAATTTTGATAACGCCGGTGTAATTAGTGAAAGTGCCGGAGATGGCAATGTTTTTGAACGAGGGGACGTTTCCAACCACATTCTTGCCCGTCCGTTAAATTTGGCGAATAATTTGAGAGTTGGTTATAAATTAACCATAAACGGCCAGGATGTATCAGAAGGGAATGTTGACCAGTTTGGTGCATTTAATTGGGCACAGGTGCAAAAGGAATATAAGATAAAAAAACTTATTATAAATTGTGTGAAGCAGTAAAAATTTTTAAACCCCTGTCATTCATAAAAAGATTGACAGGGGTTTCGTATTGGTTAGTTGAATCTTGAGCGAAGTTTTTGTAAAGCCTTTTTTTCAATTCGGCTGACGTAAGAACGACTTATTTTGAGCTTTTTAGCCACCTCTCGTTGTGGCAACTCTGACCGTCCGTCTAAGCCGTAGCGCAGACGGATGACGGTCAGTTCGCGCGGAGTGAGAGTGTCCTTTAAAAAGCCTTTTAATTGTTCTAATTTAAGTTTTAAATCGAGGTTTTCAACAATATCTGAGTTGTCAGTTATAACGTCGGTGAGGGTTAGTGTATTGCCGTCCTTGTCGGTTTCAATGGGGTCGTTGATAGAAACATCCTGAGCCGTCTTTTTGAGCCCTCTAAAGTACATTAAAATTTCATTGTCGATGCATCGTGCGGCGTAGGTTGCGAGGCGAATTCCCTTGTCGGACCTGAAGGATGAAATAGCCTTTATAAGTCCGATAGTACCGATAGAAACAAGGTCATCTTGGTCAATACCGCTGCTGAAGTATTTTTTCGCCACGTGGGCGACAAGCCGAAGATTATGTTCAATTAATTTTTTACGTGCAGAATCATCACCGGCGGACATTCTTTCAAGTAAAACAGATTCTTCCTTTGAGGACAGTGTTTTGGGAAATGAACCCGGTGAGGTTGCGTGGAGAAAAAAGTACATTAAATTGGGGAATATTTGCATAAGCAAGGATAGAAACATAACCGAACACCTCAAGTCAAAATAATAGTGATATTAATGCTTATGCATACGTGTCTGTCCTGCTTGCAAGTCCTTGAAAATACTTTTTTGATTAAAAGTAAAGAAAAATATCGCTGTCGAAACAACGCGATAAGATTTTTTGAAGAAAAACAAAAAAAGACTTGCAATTTATTCTTGGATGGTGTATAATTACAAAACAGCCGTAGGAAACGCGGCAAATCTTCATATATCGCGGGGTAGAGCAGCCTGGTAGCTC
>JAZSCC010000035.1:0-4106 GCA_045602685.1 Acutalibacteraceae bacterium
TTCGTGGTATAGCTGGCTTAAGCAGGTTGCCATTTTACCGCTTCCGGGCCCCGGTGCAGTAACAACAACGAGGTTACGAGAGGTTTTTATATATTCATTTTTGCCGTAGCCTTCATCAGATACAATAAGCTTTAGGTTAGAGGGGTAGCCGGGGATAGGGTAGTGCTTATAAACGGGGACGCCTAATTTTTTCAACTTGTTGGCGAAGGCATCGGCTGAGGATTGACCGGTATAACGAGTCAGCACAACACTTCCAACATATAGTTCAAAACCGCGGAATGCATCAATAAGGCGTAAAACATCGAGGTCGTATGTGATACCAAGGTCACCTCTGACCTTGTTTTTTTCAATATCTGCAGCATTGATAACTATGACAATTTCGGCCTGGTCTTTAAGACGTGCAAGCATTTTGATTTTCGAGTCGGGAGCAAAGCCGGGCAAGACACGAGAAGCATGAAAATCGTCAAACAATTTACCGCCAAACTCAAGATATAACTTACCGCCGAACTTCTTAATACGTTCTTGGATATGCTCGGATTGTAACTGTAAATATTTGTCATTATCAAAACCGACACGATACATAGCTCAAACACCTCTTACCCTAATCTGAAAAATAAAAAAGCGAAACGAATTTCGCTAAAAACCCTTTTCGCTTATATATTGTACCACAGACATTTGTGTTTTACAAGTGTAAATATACAAAAATTTGACAAGATATTGTATTTTGCTTATTTTGATTCCAACTTGTCAAGTAACGCTGTGCAACCTAAAAGAATATCGTTGTAGCAGGTGGTAAAGTCGCCCGAATACCACGGGTCAGATACATCGCGGTCAATGTTGGCAAAGGTTAAAAGTTTATGTACCTTTTTATCGGGGTCTGAGCCGATAATCCGCATAATGTTCCGCATATTGTTGGAGTCCATAACAACCAGCAGGTCGTAGTTTACATAATCTGCGCGAGTGACCTGCACGGCGCGTTTTCCGTCACACGAAATTCCGTGTTTTTTAAGCTCGGCTTTGGCGGGCGGGTATACGGGATTGCCGATACCGTTCCATATTTCCTCGGTGCTGGTTGCCGAGGAGGAAACGTAGTATTTATCGGTTAAACCGCGTTTTTCCAAAAGCTCTTTGAAAACAAATTCCGCCATAGGCGAGCGACAGATATTCCCATGGCATACGAACATTATTTTGAACATTTTATACCTCAAATTATTAATTTAATAAAAATTGCCTATGCGGGAGCATAGGCAACTGTTGTTTTTTCTTTAATCAAACTGCGGAGCGGGTTGAAAGCGGGTCGATAAAGGTAACTCTGCGAATATCGGCACCGACGGCGGATAGTTTTTCAACGATGTTGTCGTAACCGCGGTCGATAAATTCAACATTCTCAATCTCGGTTTTTCCTGTTGTGGCAAGTCCTGCCAAAACCATCGCGGCACCGGCTCTGAGGTCGGTCGCCTTAACAGGTGCGGCGTTAAGACTTTCAACGCCATTGATAATTGCAACCTTACCGTCAACCTTGATTTTAGCACCCATAAGTGTTAACTGGTCAACATACTTAAAGCGGTTATCCCACACGCCCTCGGTCATAACACTTACTCCATCACTCAATGCCAACAGTGTGGTCATTTGCGGTTGCATATCGGTAGGGAAGCCGGGATGCGGCATAGTCAAAACGTTGCAGGTTTTAGGTCGGCGGTTCATAATTACACGTACAGCCTCGTCATACTCTAAAACCTCTGCGCCGACTTCAGCTAATTTTGCCGAAATTGATTCCAAGTGTTTTGGAATGACATTTGTAATTGTCAGGTCGCCACCGGTAATTGCGGCGGCAATCATATAGGTTCCGGCTTCAATCTGGTCGGGAATTACACTATAGGTTGTGCCGTGTAACGAACTGACACCGCGAATCTTAATTACATTAGTACCGGCGCCCATAATATTGGCACCCATTGAGTTTAAAAAGTTTGCAAGGTCAACAATATGCGGTTCCCTTGCGGCATTTTCAATAACTGTTAAGCCTCTTGCCTTAACAGCGGCCAACATTATGTTAACTGTTGCACCTACCGAAACCTTATCAAGATAAATAGAACTGCCGATAAGTTCAGGCGCATAAGCGTGAACCATACCGCCGTCAATAGTAACAGTAGCTCCCAAAGCTTCAAAGCCTTTAATATGTTGGTCAATCGGTCTTACACCAAAGTCACAACCACCGGGAGGAGCAACCTTGGCTTTTTTGAAGCGGCCTAACATAGCGCCGATAAAATAACTGCTGGCGCGCATTTTAGATGACATCGAGGCCGACAAAATATGTGAATTTATGTGCGTGGGGTCTATTTCAACAGTTGTATTATCAATAACCTTAACATAGGCACCCAACTCGTATAAAATTTTAATAATAACATTAACATCGGAAATAGCGGGAACGTTTTCTATACGGCATATACCGTCACAAAGCAGTATTGCCGGAATAATTGCAACAGCGGCATTTTTTGCACCGCTTACAGCAATCGAGCCTTCAAGCCTTTTTCCTCCATTTATGATTATTTTTTCCAAAAGGATGCACTCCCAACTTTAAGATTTAATACAAAAATAGTGTTTCCACAAACTGATGTACCAAAAATGGTAAAATCAATAAAGTATAGTGTTTTTGAAAAATCGTAAAAAATAAAATAACTCTACATAACATTATACACAAGAGGCTATATTTTGTCAAACATAATATCAACATATTGATAATTTAAGACAAAAAATAGCATATTTTGATTTTAAATGCTTTGGCTAGAGAAAATAAGGAATCATAACGATAAATTTACCTGAATTTACGGTTGAAAAGAGTTAACAGGTAGGGTATAATTGAGGTTACTAAAACACATTCGGAGAATATTATGTCTGAAATAAATCAACAATTTATTGAATTACGGCGAGAGGTTATAAAAAAATACTTTAAAAGTATGAATGACCGTCAGTTTGAGGGTGTCACAACGGCACTCGGACCGGTGCTGATTTTAGCCGGTGCAGGAAGCGGTAAAACCACTGTGCTTGTAAACAGAATTGCCTCTTTAGTAAAATTCGGTGACGCATATAATTCTGATTATGTACCGCCTTTTGTTAATGAAATAAATATGTTATCAGCCAAAGCCGCTGCCGAAAACGGTGAAATTGAAAACGGCGGTATTTTTTCGGTTGATGCGGCATCTCCTTGGGAAATTTTGGCCATTACCTTTACCAATAAAGCAGCAGGCGAATTAAAGGAGAGAATCTCGTTGATGTTGGGTGATGAGGGCCTTGACATCTGGGCAGGCACTTTTCATTCTGTTTGCGGCAGAATGCTCCGTCGTTTCGGTGACTCAATAGGGTTTTCTTCCCATTTTACAATTTACGATACCGATGACCAAAAAAGAGTAATGAAAGAGGTTTACAAAAACCTTAATATTGATGAAAAAATGATACCGATTAAGTCGGCACTTAATGCTATAAGCGGTGCTAAAGATAAGTTGATTGGTCCTGAAGAGTTTATGGAAATAAATTCGTCTGATGTTCGCCTTTCAAAAATAGGTAAAGCTTATGCGGCTTATCAAAAGACGTTAAAGGATGCCGATGCAATGGATTTTGACGATATGATTGTCAATACCGTTAAAATGCTTAAGGAAAATTTGCAGGTGCTGGAATTTTATCAACGCCGTTTTAAGTACATAATGGTTGACGAGTATCAGGATACCAACCACGCACAGTATGAATTGGTAAGTCTTCTGGCTGAAAAAAGTCGTAATATTTGTGTTGTGGGTGATGATGACCAGAGTATTTACCGCTTCAGAGGTGCAACAATCGAAAACATTTTGAGTTTTGAGGATACGTATCCCGATGCAAAGGTAATACGCTTAGAACAGAATTACCGTTCAACCTCGGTTATACTTGATGCCGCAAATGCCGTCATATCCAACAACAAGGCAAGAAAAGGCAAAAATCTCTGGACAAGTACCGAGGGCGGAGGCAGAATAGAGGTTTATACTGCTCCGAATGAGCAGAGTGAGGCTTCACGAGTGGTTGACAGCATACTAAACAATGTGGCGTCAGGCGGCAAATATTCCGAAAACGCCGTACTG
>JAZSCC010000036.1:0-7168 GCA_045602685.1 Acutalibacteraceae bacterium
GTACCCTCTGCATTACCAACAGTAGCCGGCTTAACATAGAACGTTACAGTGTACTGCTTTCCGACAGTAAGAGCAACCGCCTCGTCGCGACTAATGGTAAATGCCTTATTGCCTGTTTTGGTGCCATCACGGAATACCGAAGCAACACCACTTTGTACGTTACTCTTATCGAAATCCTTGAAGTTCTTCTGATTGTAAATCTTGCAGCCACCTGCAAAACCGTTAGCAGTCAAGGAATTCGGGAAATCCTCATAATTTTCAGTGAACTTGCCGAGAATCCAACCTGCATAAAGAGTTATGCTTTCCTCACCAAAGGTCTTATCCTTAAACTTTGTAGTACAATCCAAATCGGTATACCAGCCGTCGAACAAGAAGCCTGCACGCTTAGCGGTCGGGAGTTTTCCAATCTCTTCACCGGGGTCACCAGAGACGGGTTGAACATCACTACCACCGTTAGAGTTGAAGAGAATTGTTGTGGAACCGTAAAGGTTTTTAAAGTTTGTCGAGCACTCAACAAGAATGTCGTCGAAACAATAATGACCTAAACCGGCAACACCAAATGCGATATAGTTAGCATCCGGTTCTCTCGGAGCTGCAGTAAAGGTGAATGACGCTGTATGCCATTCATCATCAGCCGTTCTTTCAAGGTAAAGATGAATTTTCGGGTCTTCATGACGGGAATCCCAGGAGTGACCTGAATAATTATAAACTATACCAACATCAGCAACACCGTCAATAACCTTATATTTAAAGGTTACCCTATACTCAGCGCCGGGATTTACAGTATAATAAACACCATCATAGTTAATCGGCTGACTGAATTTTATATTAGCAACAGTCTGGTTGTTGCTTGCGTTAGTTACGTTCCAGTCAAAATAATGGTTGCCGTTTGCTTCAGTTAAAATCTTACAACGTCCTGCAGGATAACGGTTATCATATTTCTCAATATCCATCAAGAACGGTTTTGATTCCCACTTAGCATAAAGAGTAATATCTTCGTTGCCAAAGGTAGTTGCGGTATAAGGTTTAGTTAATCTTTTATCAGTATACCAACCGACAAACTCGTCAACGCCGTCAGAAAGAGTATCCGGAACTGTAACAGCTTCACCGGGATATCCGTAGATAGTATTAATCTTCGGACCGTTGGTTTCAAAGCTGATACCATAAGCACCCTCGGGAGCTTCATCAAGAACCTCTGCTATAAGGATGTCGTCAATATAAAACGTTGCTTTACCGGCTAAGCTTAAAATAAGCTTATTCTGATAGAACCAATATACACGCTCAAGATAATGAGAATCACCGGTTTCGAAGGTAACAGACATGGTTTTCCACTCAGAATCGGACTCAGTAGCGTTCGTGTTAGTACCATAAGAACCGTTGATGTCGGTTCTGATTGTTACATCCGGGTTATAAATAGCACTATTACCGCGAACAAGCTTAATACCGCCTGCTTCGGAGCCTGCACCAATCTTATATCTTAAAGAGAATGTATAGGTGGTGTTTGTCTTGAGTTCATACGGCTTAGCACCAATATAATCACCCTTGGCAAGAGTTATTCTGGGACCATAATTCACCTGTGTGTTAACAATCTTAAGAACTTTATTGCTAGCATCATCAGGATCGGCAACTAATTCACCAACTCCGTTATCCTCACCGGAAATAACATTATTAAACGTCATATAAGCGCCGTTATATTTAGCATAAAGAGTAATGTTTTCACTAGGAACCTTGGTATAACTATTACCATCAGCATCTTCCCATCCCTGGAAGAACAGATAAGGATTCGGACGGGTAGTCAAAACCTCAAGGTCTGCACCAACAGCAAGACGTTTAGGTGCAGAAACTTTGTCACCGTCTACATATGTAACCTTAACATGTGTTGTAGCCCATGTAGCTGTAATCTTATTATTGCCCTTAACCGGAGTGTAATTTTCAGGGTTTTCAATTTTTTGACCGTTTTCGTCTACCCAGCAAACAAATCCACGGCCGGAGTCGGGGTCGGTATCTACAGGAGCTGTAAGAGGATACTTATCACCCACGGGAACCGCTACAAACTCAGACTTGCCGTCAACGACCTTTTCAACAATTGCAGTACCGGGTGTAGCAGCCTTATCAACGGCTATTACTTCAATGTTATCATAGTAAATGTTTTTACCGGCTGTCTGGCTTGCACCAAGCAAGAAGTGTGTTGCTCCATCGGCATAAAGTTCGTTGCCTGCGTTGTTGGTGGGAACATATTCCATCTCGGACTTCCAAATGCTCTTGTCGAAATCAAGAACTAAGGTAAAGTGCTTCCATGTACTGGAAGGAACGAATGAGCTTAAATCGTCGACCTTTTGACCGTCAATATAATATTCGGCGGACCGGCTCAGCTCTTCAGCGGTAGTACCGGTATTAAAGAAAATACGGTAACCGGCGCTGCCATCTTTCTTTCCTAAAACAAAGTTGAACATATTAGCACCGTTATCGGTCTTAGCGTCAAAAGAAATATAATACTTTTTACCGTAAGAGATAACCTTAAGCTTATCAAAACTCATACGAGCGTTACCGGTAGCAGTAACCTTTAAAACGCTGCCCTTTTCGGAATCGTTTACGATAGAGGAAGATGAGCCATTTTCACTCTTGCCGGCAGGCATGGTATCGAAGGTTTCAGTAACCTTGGTATAACCATAGGACTGACCGCTAACTTCACTCATTGTAAAGTTATCGATAGCGATTGATGAGCCGGAATATGCAGAACTACCAGCGGGACAAATACCAAAATAACCGGCAGTTACAACAGAGAAAGTAAGGGTTGCCGTTATCTTGTCACTATCTGTGCTGAGCGTTGTATTTTCAGCCTGTTCAACTCCGCCTACGTAAATCTTACTATTAAAACCGGAAACGCTGCTGATGTTCATCATAGCACCGGCGGTAAGATTTACAGCGCCTAAACTGGGGTCTGCAGCCATACCGTACTTAACGCCAAGCGTGGTTACCTTGGAACCGGCAGTGTACACATAATCAAAGTTTACAATATAGGTCTTGCCCGCTTCAAGATAATACAGATTATTGATAGCAGTCGCATCCTGTGCATCCTTAGTACTATCATATCCGTATCTCGGAGTTGCACCTACCGAGCCGTCTTTACCAAAGAAATACCAACCGGTTGTATATCTTAATTTTACACGGCTGTTAGCTGTATCATATTCCACAGCTGTTCCTTCCGGTAAGGCATGACGGCAGAACGGAATACCGTAAGGTGCTTCACCCTCAAACGTGAGCTTTACAACCTCTTCCACCGGGTCGGAAAAATCGCCAACAGACTCAACCTTAGCAGAGGAAGAGCCGGTAAACGAAATGACACTGATGGACAGAAGAAGTGCGACAGCACAAATAATGCTGACAATTTTTCTGATGTTCCTAGTCATCATAAACATTCTCCTTTTGGAAATTACTGAGTTTCTGACTGTACATAAACATAAAAATGCAGATATACCGCCACTCTTAACAGTATTATAGCAAAAAACTCTAAAAATTGCAAGTTTTTTGTTGAGTATTTTATAACAAAAACCGCCTGTGAATTTTGTGTATTATGACAATTTTCATTACACCTGATTTGGAATCAGATTTCCATTTTACATTTACAAATATGTTGCACTAACCTAAAGCCGACGGAGGTGGCATGCGGCTTTGCCGCTATCAAAAGCTCTCGCTTTTAGTTCTATGATTAAATACCAAAAAATAGACCCCTTCCCTTTTGAAACAAAAGGAAAGGGGTCAACTGAACGGAAAATTATTAATCTGTATTATTAAAAATCAAGTTTTAAGCGAATGAACTCAGCCAAGCTGTCAATCGGGACACGCGTCTGCTCCATTGTGTCACGGTCGCGAACGGTTACGCAACCATCAGTCTCGCTCTCAAAGTCGTAGGTAATGCAGAACGGAGTACCTATTTCATCCTGACGGCGATAACGTTTACCGATTGAACCGGCGTCGTCATAGTCAACCATGAAGTCTTTGGCTAACTTCTGGAAAATTTCGCCTGCAGGCTCCGCCAACTTTTTGGAAAGCGGTAATATAGCTGCCTTGAAAGGTGCCAGGGCAGGATGCAACCGAAGAACAACTCGAACATCATTCTTTTCGGCGTCAATAACTTCCTCGTCATAAGCTTCACAAAGAAATGCGAGCAATACACGGTCGCAACCCAATGACGGCTCAACAACATAAGGAATATACTTTTCATTGGTTTCGGGGTCGAAATATTCTAAGCTCTTACCGCTTGCTTCCTGATGACGACCTAAATCATAATTAGTACGGTCGGCAATGCCCCACAACTCACCCCAACCAAACGGGAACATAAACTCAATATCGGTAGTGGCCTTTGAATAGAAAGAAAGCTCTTCTTTTTCGTGGTCACGCATACGGATGTTTTCTTCCTTTATGCCAAGGCTTAACAACCAATTTTTACAGTAATCCTTCCAATAGTAAAACCACTCAAGGTCGGTATCCGGCTTGCAGAAAAATTCACACTCCATCTGCTCAAATTCACGGGTACGGAAAATGAAGTTGCCGGGGGTAATCTCATTTCTGAACGATTTACCGATTTGGCAAACACCGAACGGCAATTTTTTACGGGTGGTACGCTGAATATTGGCAAAGTTCACAAATATGCCCTGTGCAGTTTCGGGACGGAGGTAAACCTCGTTTTTAGCGTCCTCAGTGACACCGATAAAGGTTTTAAACATAAGGTTAAATTTGCGGATGTCGGTAAAGTTCTTGCTTCCGCAATCAGGGCAAGCAATGCCGTTTTCCTTAATGAATTCAGACATCTGCTCAAAGGTCATGCCGTCTGCACGGCTGCCTGCATCCTCGATAAGCTTGTCAGCTCTGTGACGAGCATGGCAATCCTTACAGTCCATCAACGGGTCGGAAAAACCGCCAACGTGTCCGCTGGTAACCCAGGTTTCAGGATTCATAATAATAGCTGAGTCAAGTCCTACGTTATAGGGCGACTCCTGAACAAACTTTTTAAACCAAGCTTTTTTTACGTTGTTTTTAAGTTCTACACCCAGAGGACCGTAGTCCCAACTGTTTGAAAGTCCGCCGTAGATTTCACTTCCTGCATAAACAAAGCCTCTGCCTTTAGCAAGAGCTACAACGGTATCCATACTTTTATCTTTATTAAGCATCACATAAACCTCCGCCATTAATTTACATATTACTAATTTAGTATATATATTTTTTCGGTTTTGTCAAGGAGATTTAAGATAATTAATCTATCTTTTCCAGCTGTTTCGACATTTTGCGTAAAACAAAAAACGAACTTCTTGCAAAACTGATTTCTAAATGGTATAATAAATAAAGCAAAGGAGTGACGTTATGAGATTGTTAGCTTCAGGTGAAATGTATCTTGAAACCATACTTCAGCTTTCTAAGGAAAGTGACTTTGTCCGTTCAATTGATGTGGGCGAATATATGGGCTACTCCAAACCCAGTGTCAGCCGTGCAGTAGGACTGCTGAAAGAGGGCGGGTACATCACCGTTGACGGTGACGGCTTTTTGCATTTAACCGAAGACGGAAGAAAAATTGCCGAAAAGATTTACGAACGCCACACCATTTTGACCGAATTTTTGACCTCAATCGGAGTTGACCGTGAAGTTGCCGCCGAGGATGCCTGCAAAATGGAGCACGATATCAGCGACACATCTCTTTCAGCAATAAAGAATTATTTAAAAAATAAAATTTGATATACGAAAGCAAAACACACCCTACGACCGAAGTTGTAGGGTGTGTTTTAATTAATCCAAACTTTTCATCGTGGGGAACAAAATTACGTCCCTTATAGCCGGTGAGTTGGTGAGCAGCATCGTAAGTCTGTCAATACCGTAACCGATACCGCCTGTCGGGGGCATGCCGTGCTCAAGCGCATTCAAAAAGTCCTCATCAGTATGATTTGCTTCCTCATCACCTGCGGCAAACATTTTTTCCTGCTCCTCAAAACGGTGGCGCTGGTCAATCGGGTCATTCAACTCCGAATAAGCGTTACACATTTCCCAACCGTTACAAAACAACTCAAAACGCTCAACATAATCGGGGTTTTCGGGCTTGCGTTTAGTAAGCGGAGAAATTTCAACCGGATGGTCCATAACAAAGGTAGGCTGAATAAGATTATGCTCAACAAACTCCTCAAAGAACAAGTTGAGAATATCACCCTTGGTATGACGGTCCTCATAATGTAAGTCTTTACTGTCAGCCAATGCTTTAGCCTCTTCGTCGGTCTTAATTTCCGAGAAATCAACACCTGCATACTTTTTAACTGCATCAAGCATAGTAATACGCTCAAACGGCTTTGAGAAGTCAATCATATGCTCGCCGTAAGGGATAGTCTCTGTACCGCAAACCTCGTTTGCTAAATGTCTGAAAAGATTTTCAGTCAAATCCATCATACCGTGGTAATCGGTATAAGCCTGATATAATTCCATTAAGGTAAACTCGGGGTTATGGCGGGTGTCAAGTCCTTCATTACGGAAAACACGGCCAATTTCATAAACTCTTTCAAGACCGCCGACAATCAGACGCTTTAAGTAAAGTTCAAGCGAAATACGTAACTTAACATCCTCATCAAGTGCGTTAAAATGAGTCTCAAACGGACGGGCAGCAGCTCCGCCAGCATTGGAAACCAACATCGGAGTTTCAACCTCTAAAAATCCGAGGTTATCTAAGTAATTGCGGATTGAACGGATGATTTTAGTACGCTTAATAAAGGTATCCTTAACATCCTGATTCATAATTAAGTCAACATAGCGCTGACGGTAACGCATATCGGTATTGGTCAAACCGTGAAACTTTTCAGGAAGAACCTGCAAGCTCTTTGAAAGCAAAGTAACCTCGGTAGCGTGAATACTGATTTCACCGGTTTTGGTTTTGAAAACCTCACCCTTAATACCGACAATATCACCGATATCCATTTTTTTGAAATCGCGATAAGGCTCCTCGCCTATAATATCACGTGCAACATAAGCCTGAATTGTGCCTTGGATATCCTGCACATTACAAAAAGACGCCTTACCCATAATACGCTTAGACATCATACGTCCGGCAACCGAAACAGTCTTGCCCTCAAAAGAGTCAAAATCGTGCTTAATTTCCATACTGTGATGTGTTGCATCGTACTTAGTAATTACA
>JAZSCC010000037.1:0-1755 GCA_045602685.1 Acutalibacteraceae bacterium
GTTTAATAAATTCAAAATGAAAGAAAAATCCGTTAACAAAACAAAACTCAAAAACACCATCGCTCTTAAAAGAAACGTTTATGCTGTTGTACTTTCGGTAATTTTTATTGCCGTGGTTATTGGACTTACCGTCTTGTCCACAGTTTTTGCAGAGAGATATCCCTTGGAAATTGACCTGACTGCAAATAAGCAACACAGTATCAGTGATAAAAACTTTGAGTATATAAACAGTGTTGAACAAAAAATCAACATTTATGTTACTATGACCGAGGCACAATATAACGGTCAAACCAATACGGTTAGTGATATGATATATTTTGCCGCAAAACAGTACTTTGTTGAGTATGGTTCAAACAATTCCGTTTACTATACTCAAACGGTTGAACTTTTGAAAAAATATCAGAACTATAACGACAATATTAAGGTACAGTTTATTGATGTTTACGATGCTAAAACCCGTGAGATTACCGATAACTTTGCTGATTTTGAATATCAGACAGGCGATATTTTGGTAGAAAGCACCTTTAAATTAGACGGTAAAGACGTTACCAGACGTGCAGTTGTTTTGTTTGAGGATATTTATACTCTTGACCGTGATACTAACAGTGATGCCAATTAGCTTACCGGAGAGGGACAGATGTATCAAATGTACGGTTATACTGCCACTGCCGGAATGGGTGTAGGTTATAATATTACCGAAAATAAGGTTGAGGCGGCAATTTCGTCGGCAATTTACCGAGTGACCTCGCCTGATACGCCGGTATTCCTTGTCCCTACAACCATCAGCAATCAAGAGACCGTTTCTAAGGCTCTTGAAAAGATTTTGCAGATTAATAATATTGATGTTGAGTATACTGACCAGCTTTTATCTACTGTTTTGGTACCTGAAAATTATGATAAGTATGCGGGGGTTATTTTTGCCGACTGTAAGTCAGATATTACAACTGACGAGCGAGCATTAATTGAGAATTTCTTGCATAATAACGGGAAAAAGCAGAAGGCCCTTTATTACTTCGCAGGCACTAATACCGTATCTTTGAATAACATTTGCGGTCTTTTGGGTGACTGGGGCATTGGCTTCGGTGAAGGCATTTTATATGAAACCAGTTCCAATTATCATGGCAGCAATAAACCGACTCAGATTCTTGTAGAAACAGTTACTACCGATTATACTAAGGGATCTGATGAGACTCAGAAGTATTGTGTTTTGGATAATATGGTTTATATGAAACCGCTATGGACCACTAATACAACTGCCACTTATACCCGCACTACCGAGATTATTATGCGCACTGCAAGTTTAGGTAAAACTGCATTGATGCCTTTGGGTGCGGCAGAGGGCTGGAAACCTGCAGAAAACGCTGAAACCTTTAAATTCCCGACAGGAATTTTCGCTCATGATGATGATATATATAACAAAACGGCGGTTAGTAGCTTTGTTGTAGTGTTTGCTTCGCCTGATGTCATTTCAGCTGACTATAACCAAAACAGCGTTTCAAACATGGACATTACGCTTACAACCTTCAAACAGGTAGTTGGAACTGCCGATTCTGCTTTCAGCTTTGTCCCCAAAACCATTGAAATTCAGGATTATGCGATTAAAGTAACCGAGAAAAAGGTTAGTGTTATCAAGTGGATATTTATGGCTGCGGTGCCGTTTGCCGTCGTTGTGGTGGGTACTGTAGTTTGGCTTAGGAGAAAGAGCAAATGAGTGATGCCGAAAAGGATAAATTAAATAGTGAAAAATCTGAAGAA
>JAZSCC010000038.1:0-4172 GCA_045602685.1 Acutalibacteraceae bacterium
AATCATAGGTTGCACCGCCCCAACACTCTAATGAATGAAAGCCTATTTTATCCAACTTTTCGAGCATGGGCAACATATCTTCAGTGGTCATTCGTGTTGCAATAAGTGACTGATGTGCGTCACGCAACACAGTTTCGGTTATACCTATTTTATGTGCCATTAAAAGCACCTCATTTCACTAAAATTATTTTATAGTAACAAGAACCTTGCCGACATCAACCGAGTCGCCGTTTGCTACACAAACAGAGGTGACTGTTCCGTCATGAGGTGCTGAGATTTCATTTTCCATTTTCATAGCTTCAAGAACAACTAAAGTATCGCCTGCTTTAACTGCCTGCCCGTTTGAAACCATCACCTTAAGAATAGTACCGGGCATCGGAGCTTCAACCGATGTGCCCTCACCAGCAGTATTGGAAACCGGTGCTGCAGTAGGCGCAGGCTCAACAGCAGGGATGGAAGCCGGAATATCAGCCGGAGCAGGAGTAGGTGCAATAACAGGAGCAGGAGATGGAACAACTACAGGGGCTGATACAACTGCGCTACTCTCTTCAACCTGAACATCATAAACTCTTCCATTAACAGTAATTTTAAAATTTCTCATTATAAATTCCTCCTATTAATACGGCATATTCGAATGTTTTTTCTCTATAGTATTCACGCGCTTAGAAGACATCATTTCAAGTGCATTAATAACACTTGTACAACAATCCTCTTTTAAAACAATATCATCAATAGCACCGTTAACTGCAGCTTTAAAGGGTGAGCCTTCGGTCAGGATATATTCTTTTTCCAAATCATCTCTGTTTTCATCGCCCAAGCGGTCAAAATATAGAAACTGAACTGCAGTTGCAGGATTTAATGCACAAATTTCGGCATCAGCTAACGCTAAAACATAATCAGCACTTGAAGCCTTTCCGGCAAACACAGTAAATGCAGCACCGTAGGCCTTACCCATAATCACCGTAATTTTAGCTGTGGTAGCCTCAGCGTAAGCACCGGTCAAAGCAGATATAGAACGAACCGAACCTGAAAGCTCGTCCTCTGCTTTACCCATAAACCCTTTAGAGTTTAACAAGGTAATAATCGGAATTGAAAAAGCGTCACATAAACGGATAAATCTTGTAATTTTAGCGGCACCCTTACCGCACAAATAACCGTCATTTTTATCATAGTCGGTAGCAACAATACCAACGGCGTTGCCGTATACACGTGCGAATCCAACCTTAGCACATCCACCAAAGGATTTATTAATTTCAAAAAAGCTGTCAGCATCAATAATGCTAGTTATATTGCCATAAACCCCATCACCCGAAGAAACAGCCGGAACATAATCAGCACTGATACTTACTGACAAATTGTTTTCAGGTAAAAATGACAGCAGTTGTTTAACGTTAAGCATTGCATCTGTGTCATTTTCGACAACCAGTGAAACTGTGCCGTTTTTAGCAGCAATCTCGGCAGTTCCAACGTTTTCATTATCGGTAATATCGGCAGAGTTAACACATAACTCTGCATTTTTTGTCATAACGGTTAAATCTGCCAAAGCAGCGAGTATTGCGGCCGAGCCAATACATTTACCGGCTATAACCGAAATTTGAGGTACAACTCCCGATATTTTGCCAGCTGCAGCAATTAAGTCTCCATATGCGTTAAGGGCATCAACACCCTCTTCTGCAAAAGCACCTTTTGAATCAAAAATTCCGATAACCGGAGCACCGTTCATCAAAGCTAAATCATAAACCTTCTTGATTTTAGATGATTGACTTCTGCCCATACCACCCGAAAGTACTGTAATATCCTGGGAATATGCATAACAAGGTACACCGTTTACGGTTCCGTATGCAGTTACTACGCCGCAATTCGCATCACCGTTTTTTTGGAATCTGTCAAGCTCAGAATATACACCGCTATCAAAAAGAAGCTCCAAGCGTTTATAGGCATCTGTATTACCCAATGCAGCAGTCTCTTTTTCCAGTCGGGAAAGACCGTTTTCGCAGTTCATCAAAATTCCTCCGTTCTTTATAGGAAAAATTATTTATTATTTAAAAACACAGTTTTTTAATTAAGTAATATTATATTACTAAAATTACCAAAATACAATAAAATTTTCAAGTGTTTTCACAATTTTTACATGATGAAAACAATTTATCAACATTAAGTTCCTTATTTTTTGAATTTTTAATAAAGCCAAGCTTTAAAAACACATCAACCGGAGCGTTATTTGTGTAATATGCGGTCATTTTTCCGTTTTCAACACCAACATGCAACGCCGCACGTAAAATCCCGTCAGCTAAGAGTAAATCATTTCTGGGTTCTAAAGTATTTAAAAATAAAGCCTCATCATTAATATCAAATAGGCAGTAACCTAAAGTCTCACCTGAATCTGTGCAGACAACCGCCATTGAATTTTCATTCATTTCTATGTTGTTTTGATTATAGAGTTTTGATAATTTTTCGCTTTCTCTCAACGGGTGTATCTCAATCATCCTGATTCTCCTTGGAAATACTGATACTCATTAAACGCTTAACTTCTTTTTCATTCAATTCACGCCATCTGCCCTGAGGCAACATACCGAGCTTAATTCCGGCTATTTCAACACGTTTTAAACGAATAACAGAAAGACCTACAGCCTCACAAAGCTTTCTGATTTCACGGTTTTTGCCCTCGTAAAGAGTAAAACGTAAAACAGTACGGTCTTCATTCTTTTCGATGTAACCAATATCACACGGTTGCGTTGTATATTCATCGAGTTTCATACCAACAGCCATTTTATCAATCTGTTCATCTGTTGCTTTACCCTTTACGGTAACCCTATAAACCTTCGAAACATGGCGTTTAGGATGGGTTAAAATATTGGTAAAATCACCGTCATTTGTCATAAATAACAGACCTTCGGAATTACGGTCAAGACGACCAACAGGATAAAGTCTAACACCTGCATCGGCAACCAAATCAGCTACACAGCGTCTGCCCTGTTCATCACTCATAGTAGTTACAAATCCGCGTGGTTTATGCAACATAACGTACATCTTATCGTTCTTATTTTGGACCGGCTTACCAAACACAGTAACCTTATCGTGTACCGGGTCGACCTTGTCCCCTAATATTGCTTTACGTCCGTTTATTTTTACCTTACCTTGCTCAATTAATTCCTCTGCCTTACGTCGTGAGGCAATCGAACATTGCGAAAGATATTTTTGTAGTCTTATTCTTTCAACTGCCATAACTTCTCCTGTTACAAAATTTTAAAAATCTCAATTAAAAATTCAATAAACCGTTGTTTAAACGTAGGCTTATATAAAGCCTTTTCAACGGTATTAACCGTAACAATATCACTTGTATATATCAAATTACCGTCATAGTAATACTTAACATTTCCAACCTTTTGTCCGGCTGCTACGGGTGCATATAAGAACGGTAACGTTTCAATCTCAGCACTGATTTCCGATAAGGATTTATCGGTACATCCGCAAATATAACGTTCAGTAGAAAAGGTAACTTTATCACTCGTTCCGCCAACAACCGGTATGGTGCATTGGGGTAGTTCATATGTAACATCATATGATTTCAGAGAATTTAATCCGTAATCCAAAAGATATTTGTGGGCATCCCAATCGTTCGGGGCGTTTAGTGTCACCGCAATAACCCTGCAGCCATCCTTTTCCGCTGCAGTCACCAAGCACCTTCCTGAATTTTTTGTAAATCCCGTTTTAACACCTATGCAGTATTCATAGGTGTTAAGCAACTTATTGTGATTATATAAAGTTCTTTGATATGGCGGATTTCCGTAGGTCACCGTTATACTTGACTTTGAAACAGTGTCACGAATAATATCGTTTTTAAGCGCATAAGCCGTGAGTATTGCCATATCATAAGCGGTAGAATAATGCATTTCATCATCTAAACCCGACGGAGTAACAAAATGTGTATTTTCCATGCCTATTTCAACTGCTTTTTGGTTCATTAACTCACAAAAATTTTCAACTGAACCCGAAACCGCAATTGCAGCAGTATTTGCTGCATCGTTACCGGAAGGCAGCATCATACCTACAATCAATTCGTAGTATGATACACTGTCACCGGGCAATAAACCCATTGAGGAGCCTTCAACTGTGACCATTTCCTCTGTTGTAACAACTTCTCTTTCAGGAGTATTCTGTTCAGCCAAAAT
>JAZSCC010000039.1:0-1670 GCA_045602685.1 Acutalibacteraceae bacterium
TCCGAGTGATGGCCTTTAACCGAGTCAGAGCCTAGGTTGACCTGTTTTTAAACAACCGTGACCATCGCAAAATTTGTGTTATTGACGGTTATATTTCCATGACCGGCGGTCTTAATATTGCTGATGAATATATTAACGAGACATCTCCCCACGGTTATTGGATGGACTGTGCACTTATTATGAAAGGCCCTGCCGCCACCAGCTTTGCGGTGGCCTTTTGCGAAATGTGGAGCAGTATGTCACGTGAACGGCTCGACCCGAAAAAATATATAGTTAACACCTTCCCTAAGGCTTCCGGCTATGTTCAGCCTTATATGGAAAATCCGCTTGATACTAAACACTATCCCGGTGAGGGTATCTACCGTCAGATTTTAGGTACCGCTAAGGACTATGTCTACATTGTATCACCCTATCTTATACTCGATAACACGATGACAACTGCTTTAACCTCTGCCGCCAAAGCAGGTATTGATGTCAGAATCATAACCCCTAAAATTCGTGATAAATGGTATGTTCATCCCGTGACACAGTTCAATTATCAGGAATTATTAGAAGCCGGCGTGCGCATTTTTGAATACACTCCGGGATTTATCCACTCAAAAATTTTCGTATCAGATGACTCAGTTGCAACCTGTGGCACAATTAATATGGACTATCGCAGCTTCTATTTCCACTTTGAATGCGGAGTTTGGATGTGCTCGATTGATACTGTAGCACATATCAAGGAGCATTTTGTCGAAATGCAAAACGCTTCAGAGGAAATAATTCTTTCCCGTTGGTCAAAGCGTCGCTTAAGAGAACGTTTTACACAGGCCCTGCTTAACGTTTTTGCTCCATTTATGTAATTTTTTCCAAAAACCTCTTTAAATTTATTTTTTGTTAACACTTTAGTCTTCACATTGTTATATTTTAAGTATATACTAATCTTGCAGATTTCAATGAACCCTTTAAAATAAGGAGCTATGTAATATATGGATGAAAACAAAATTCCCAACACAGAAGCCAAAGAAACCCAACAAAGCTATAGCTATACACCTAATCAAAGCTATGGATATACTCCTAACAGCCAATTTGAATCGGAAACCCCCAAGCCGCCGCAAAAGTCCAAACGTAACTTTGGCTTAGGGACCGTAATACTATGTATCATATTATCGGCTGTTGTCGGCGCAGGAACCGTCGCATTAATACTGAATAATCCGAATAATGACATTATTAAGGGGAACCCCACCGAATCCTCATCAGTCACAGATAACTCAACCGTTTCAAGTAACCTTGCCTCCGACGGCACAACCTCAAATATTATTATTTCAGGCAATGTTGAATCGATTGTTGAGGCTGTTTATGAAAAGTCGGCCGACAGTGTGGTCGGCATCCGCACAAAAGCCTCGGTTGAAAGCTTCTTCGGCGGCTCAACCGAAAGCACCGGTGAAGGTTCAGGCGTTATTTATACTGCCGATGGTTTTATTATCACAAACTATCATGTCATTGCCGATGTTATAACTCATCATTCGGAAAATTCCTCGGTAGAAGTATTTTTAATGTCAGCACCCGAAGATGCAATTGATGCCGAAATTATCGGCTATAATGTTTCAGCCGACCTTGCAGTTATTAAAATTGAAAAGAAAAATATACTTGAATTTAAGATTAAAAATATAGTTGAAGGTGTATTT
>JAZSCC010000040.1:0-2306 GCA_045602685.1 Acutalibacteraceae bacterium
TAATTGCCGGAAAAGCCACAATTAAATGCGGTGTTGGAATTGCAAACTTAATAATACCTGAATGTATTTATAATATTTTAGGAGCATCTCTTCCTGAAGCGATTTGCACGGTGTTGCCCAATATTGAAAACAGCACGGTAAATGACCAAGTAGCCGAAACGGTTTTCAATTCTCTTGATAAGTGCGATGTCGGCATTATCGGCTGCGGATTAGGTCAAAGCAACCAAGCAAAATACACCGTATCGGAAATTATGAAAAACTGCAGTGTGCCGTTAATTATAGATGCAGACGGAATAAACATTTTGTCCGAAAACATACATTTAATCAGGCAATATACTAATGATATTGTTATTACTCCGCATCCCAAAGAAGCCTCACGTTTACTCGGCTGTACTGTTACCGAAATACAAAACGACCGTTTAGGAAGTGCTATGCGTTTAGCAAGCAATCTCAATGCAGTAACTGTACTTAAAGGTGCTAACACTATTATTTCCCTGCCCGACGGCAAAAATTTTGTCATTACCGATGGCAATCCCGGTATGGCCACAGCTGGTTCGGGAGATATGCTGGCAGGGATGATTGCTGCATTTATAGCCCAAGGTATGACCGCGGCCGATGCAGCAGTTTCTGCGGTTCAAATTCACGCTATGGCCGGTGATATTGCAGTCCAAGAAACCTCAGTGCTTTCCCTTACGCCAACCGATATGATTAATACACTTTCTACAGTATTTTGCCGCTTATATTCAAAAATTGCTTTTAGGAAATAAGGTGGTATTACGCAAAAAATTCTTGCTGTATTCTCAGTTGTAGTGATTTTGTTAACGGCAGGATGTTCAAATACAAAAAATGATGATATTACACCAATTTTAGCAAGCTTTCAATGCGATTTTTCGGTTGACAATTCGAAGCTTTACGGCGAAATGAAGGTTGATAAAGATGGCACTGTAACCTTTTCATTTTCAGGCGATGACCTAGTCAACGGTTTGACTATCCAAGTTAAAAGCGATACTGTAATCATTGAAGTTAACGGTGTTACCGAAACCTATTCAAAAAAGGAAGTTCCTGTCCATTCTCCTTCTCTGTATATTTATGACTCTCTCATATCGGCTAAATCTTTAAAACCAAAAGCACAAGCAGACGGTTATATTATTACGGGCAACTCACAAAGCGGTCAGTTTGAAATAGTATTAAACAGTACCGGCTTTATTTCAAAAATTGACTTGAAAGATACTGACTATATTTTCGTTTTCGACAATCATATTAAGTCTTAGCTACAGTATATTGTTGCAAATTTTTATATTGCATGATATAATTTATACAGAAAATAACTGACGAATAAAAAAGGACTGTTTCTTATGCAAAAATTCAGCGTTTTAATGTCTGTATATTTTAAAGAAAAACCTGAAAATATCATAAAATGTTTTGAAAGTTTAATTAACCAAACCGTTAAAGCCGACGAATGGGTTATTGTAGAGGACGGTCCGTTAACCGATGATTTATACGCAGTTTTAGACAAGTACGAAGCCGATTATCCCGGACTGTTAAACCGTGTACCGCTAAAACACAACGTCGGATTAGGTATGGCACTTCGTGAGGGCGTTACTCATTGCAGCTATGAACTTATTGCTCGTATGGACACCGATGATATATGCCGTAATGACCGTTTTGAATTACAGTTAAAACACTTTGACCAAAACCCTGATATTGATATTTGCGGAAGCCATATTAAAGAGTTTTATGACTCTCCCGATGATATAAAAGCAGAACGAAAGGTTCCGTTAACCCATAAAGAAATTGCAGATTATCAGAAACGCCGGGATTCATTTAATCATATGACGGTAATGTATAAAAAATCTGCCGTATTAAAGGCGGGAAATTATCAACACGCCCTCCTTATGGAAGACAGTCTTCTTTGGGTAAATATGCTAAAAAGCGGTGCGGTTTGTGAAAATATTGATGATTACCTGGTTTATGTGCGCACCGGTGAGGATATGTATAAACGTCGGGGTGGCTTTTCATATTTTAAAAAATACCGAAAAGGACGAAGAGAAATTTTAAAAACAGGCTATATTTCATATTTTGACTATCTATATACACTAATTGTACAATTTATGGTAGCCCTAATGCCCAACTTCTTAAGAAAATGGGTTTTCATAAAGCTTTTACGAAAATAAATAAACACAAAATAAGGTGCCTTAAATTAAGGCACCTTATTTTGTACTGCTTTTATAATATGTTGGGGTGTGTTTGGTTATCTTTTTGAAAATCCGACAAAAATACGAGCAATCGTTAAACCCAACCTCCTC
>JAZSCC010000041.1:0-5700 GCA_045602685.1 Acutalibacteraceae bacterium
CTGTCTCATCGGCATATATCCAATTTATTTTCTCATTTTTTCTAAACCAGGTCAACTGACGCTTGGCATAACGTCTTGTGCCGGTTTTTAGATTTTCAACCGCAACTTCAAGCGGCATTTCGCCTTTAAAAACCTTAAAAAACTCCTTATGGCCTATTGCCTGCACCGAGGTTTTACCGTTTTTACTTTCAAATGCCTGCTTTGCTTCATCTAAAAGACCGTTTTTCAGCATAATATCAACCCGTCTGTTTATACGGTCATACAAAACCTCACGGTTTCGATAAGTAATACCAATCCAAGTACAGTCATAGCGGTCGCCCGACGCTTTGGATTTTCGGTCAAGTTCCGATTTCGGTTCGCCGTGGATACGGTAAATTTCCAATGCTCTTAAAATCCTTTTTCGGTCATTTATGTGATACTTTGCCGCTGTTTCGGGGTCAACCTCACGTAATTTTTCAAGCATTGCTTCCATTCCTTTTTCCTCGGCCTCTTTCTCAAGCTCTGCCCTGATATTTTCGGAATCCTCATCCAAAAAATCAATTCCAAAAATCAACGAATCAACGTAAAGCCCCGTTCCGCCAACGATTATCGGAAGTTTTCCTCGGGAAATTATATTATCGATTACCGTTTCTGCCTTTTTTATAAAATCAGCAACCGAAAACCTGTCCGACGGCTCTGCAAAACCTATCAAATGATGCACAACACCTTCTGTTTCCTCCTTGGTAGGTGCTGCAGAGGCTATGGGCATATTACGGTAAATCTGCATACTGTCTGCGGATACAACCTCACCGTTTAAGGCCTTTGCCAGCTTTATGCCCAACGCCGTTTTACCCGACGCGGTAGGCCCAACAACAGCTAATACCTTTTTAATATCTGCCATTACTGTATCCTTCCGAACTGTTTTTCAATTTCGTGTTTTGTAAGCTCAATAGCAACAGGACGTCCGTGCGGACAATACATAATCTCCTTTGAACCTAAAACGGTTTCAGCCAATACAATAAGCTCGTCAGAAGAGGACAAATTGCCTGCTTTTACTGCCGAACGGCAGGCCACAGTCTCATAAATACGTTCCAAGCGTTCAACCTCAACCGAGGCTTTTTCACTCAAAGATTGTGCAAGCTCCGAAATCAAAGAACCGACACTTTCTCCTGCCAAGGCGGCCGGAACCGAACGCACAAGCACCGTACCGTCACCGTAATCGTCTATTTCAAAGCCGGCTTTTTCCAAAAGCTCGAGGCTATCTGCAATAATTGTATATTCGTCCTTGGTTAATGTCACCTGCTCGGGAGTCAAAAGTATCTGAGGATGACTTTCTGCCTCAGTTTTCAGTTTATTGAAAAGTATACGCTCATGAGCAGCATGCTTGTCGATAAGAAAAAGACTCTCACCACGGCGGACAATAATATAGGTTGAAAAGGCTTCGCCTATATACTCAATTTCCGCATTTATAGTAAAAGCTGCGGATTGGTTGCTTTCCTTAACATCCGTTACGGCAACTATAGGCTCTTCAGACTTTAAAACTTCTGCCTCGGTTACAGGTTTAACTTTTTCTGCAGATTCAATAATCTTTGCTTCAGAAAATTCAATATCCTCAATATTTGTTGCAATTATCGGCTTCTCTCTTTTATTTTCAGCCGTTTCTCTCCACGGAAAATAGCTCTGCTTAGTTTCCTCAGTCGGTTTTTTTACAGTTGGCACTTCATAACGATAATTGTTGCCAACTGTATTCTGTCCGAAAGAAACATTCTTTTTACTCTGCTCGGCAATAAGCTTAGAATATGCGCCAAGCGGGTCACTTTTTGTCTTATCAATGCCCGGCAAAACGGTTTGACGGTACTCATCAGACGACATCCTGATTTGTCCGTGTCCTTTTTGCAATATCATTTCCGGTCGACTGTCACCTTTGGCTAATGCATTTTTTATACTAAACATTACACAGTCGAAAATCCTGCGCTCATCAGAAAACCTGACCTCAGTTTTAGCCGGATGAACATTAATATCAACCGCGCCGTAAGGCACCGTTAAGTGTAACACAGCTGCAGGATACCGGCCAACCATTGCCATATTTTTATAAGCTGCTTCCAATGCCGAAGCAACCGTACCGGACCTCACATAACGGCCGTTCAAGAAAACAAACTGTGCATTTCTTTTTGGTCTGCAGGCAGTCGGCTTACAAGTAAATCCGGTAACCTTAATCCCCTGCAGTTCACCCTCAACCGGAATTAAACTTGCAGCAAAATCACGGCCGCAAACAGCATATATTGCCGACATCAGTTTTCCGTCGCCCGAGGTTGAAAACACCTGCTTGCCGTCACGGATAAAACGAATAGATATTTCAGGATGTGACAATGCAATATGGTCTAATACGGCACCTACCGAGTTGCCCTCGGCAACATCCTTTTTCAAAAACTTCATTCGTGCAGGAGTGTTAAAAAATAAATCCCTCACAATAATGGTCGTACCGTCAGGACAACCTGCATCTTGAACACGAACCTCTGAACCGCCCTCTGAAGAATAAGCAGTACCAACCTCGTCATTTTTTTGTTTTGTCAGCATATCAATACGCGATACACTGGAAATAGCCGCCAAGGCTTCACCGCGGAAGCCTAAAGTAGCAATACTGTTTAAATCATCAGCGGTACTTACCTTGCTGGTAGCGTGACGTTTAAAGGCTACTGTAACGTCATCACGGGCAATGCCGCAGCCGTTATCTGTTACGCGCATAAAGGTAACGCCGCCGTTTTTTATTTCTACCGAAATCAAAGTAGCTCCTGCATCTATTGAGTTTTCAACCAATTCTTTTATAACCGACGACGGACGTTCAACAACCTCTCCGGCGGCAATAAGCTCTGCAACCTGCTTAGGTAACACGTTTATATTTGGCATACGACGACCTCCCTCCAAAAATTCTAATATAGTAATTATAGTTAGTCAAAGCATTCAAACCTGAACCAGATTTTGAATACTTTGGCTAGCCGTTAAAGGCTGCCATTAAAAGTTCCTCAAACTCCTTAACCATCGGTTTTACCTTTGACTTTTTCTCCTTATAACCAAACAACGAAAACACACCAAACAATGAAATCAAAAGAAGCGGAATATAAATAGCCAAATGAATAGGGTCGGTTAAATTAAATTTAAAGAAAATAGTCAGCATTGCAACAATGGGAAACAAAAAGCAAACAATAGACATTATTCTTGTATACCAACTGATTAAACGGTCATAAACAAATGCATATTCAATCTTGGTTCCGTCCTCGGTCGCCTTTAAATCAACCAACATACAGTAGTTTTCATATGTATCATTTTTATCCTTAACGATTTTATATTCTAACCTAAAAACACCTGTTTCACGGTTAACACTTCCCGAAAGACGAGACTTGTTTTCGTCCGACAAAACATCTTCAAAAGTATCTAAAACCTCTTCATACGGTAAATCAAGCATTGCACATCTGCGCTTTCCCAAAACCTTATATCTTGAACCAATATTCATCACAAAACCCGTCCCTTACTTTATTTCTTTGGCCTTTTGAACAAAGCCGTTTAACGCTGTCATACATTCAATAGGAGTCAAAGTATTAACATCTAACAGTTTCAATTCTTCCAATAATTGCTTTGCATTATGAAGCTGGAAAGTAATCTGTGCATCGGTTTCATCACTTGAAAATCTCGGTGTAATATCGACTCCATCAGTCTCCAACGTTCTCAAAACCTCTTTTGCCCGTTCAATAACCGAATTTGGTATACCGGAAAGCTTAGCAACCTCAACACCGTAGCTGTCATCTGCACCGCCCCTGACAATTCTGCGTAGAAAGGTAATATCATCACCGCGCTTTTTAACGGCAATATTATAATTTTTAACACCGTCAAGCTGACCTTCTAAGGCTGTCAGCTCGTGATAATGTGTTGCAAACAGCGTTTTGGCACCGATACGCTTTTTATCACAAACATATTCCAAAACTGCTCTCGCTATCGACATGCCGTCATACGTTGAGGTTCCGCGTCCGATTTCATCCAAAATAAGCAAACTCTTAGAAGTTGCATTCTTTAAAATATAAGCAACCTCACTCATTTCGACCATAAACGTCGACTGTCCCGAAGCCAAGTCATCCGATGCACCAACACGGGTAAACACAGCATCGGTTATGGGAATTTCTGCAGTTTGTGCCGGAACAAATGAACCTATCTGAGCCATAACCGTAATAATTGCAACCTGTCTCATATAGGTAGATTTACCGGCCATATTAGGTCCGGTAATAATGGCACATCGGTGGTCCCCATTATCTAAAACTGTATCATTCGGCACAAAAGGCATCTGGCTTAAAACTTCAACCACAGGATGTCTGCCTGCAACGATATTCAACGCACCGGTACTGTTAAGAGTAGGTCGGCAATAATTATTTTTAACCGCAACCTCTGCCAACGATGCCAAAACATCAAGCAAGCTTATAGCATCAGCCGTTTTTTGCACCTCAGGTAAACACTCGGCAACCTGCTTTCGAACAGAATCAAATATCTGGAACTCCAATTGTGCGCCATGCTCACGGGCTCCCAAAACTCTTGCTTCGATATTTTTTAACTCATCGGTAATATAGCGTTCACAGTTAGTTAAGGTTTGTTTTCTTATGTAATGGTCGGGCACCATATCCTTGAAGGAGTTGGTAACCTCAATATAATAACCGAAAACCCTATTATAACGAACCTTTAAGGTTTTAATTCCGGTGCTTTCACGTTCGGCTGACTCAATATTGGTAATAATATCCTTACCGCCTTTAAGGTCCGAACGAAGTAAATCAACCTCAGCATTGAAGCCGGCACGGATTATTCCGCCCTCTCTGACCGAAAAAGGTGGCTCATCAACAATAGCTCGGTCAATAAGCTCGCACAAATCTTCTAAAGGGTTAATATCATTATTAACGCCATTTAAAATTGGACTTTTACAGCCGGAAAGCTGTTGCTTTATTGCCGGAAGCATCCGCATTGTCGCACAAAGTGAACGAAGCTCTCTGCCACCTGCAGTCCCGTACACAATACGTGTCATAAGACGCTCAATGTCATGAATACCTGTCAAAAGTTCACGGACTTCTCCTAAAATGACCGTATTGCCCATCAGCTCATCCACACCGTTATACCGCGTTTCAAGCGCTATTCGGTCCATAAGAGGCTGACAGATAATTTTGCGGAGCAATCGTTTGCCCATTGCAGTTTTGGTTTTATCTAACACCCAAAGCAACGAACCCCGCTTTTCCTTATTACGCATGGTTTCGCAAAGCTCCAGGTTGCGCATCGCAGTAATATCAATTTTCATAAATTGATTATCGGTATAAAGATTGACGTGTGAAATACGTTCCATACCGCTCATCTGCGTTTTTTTAAGGTAACCAAGCGTTGCACCCAATGCACTTACCGACAACGAACCTGCCGTCAATCCTTTTTCGGCAACCGACTGAATATTAAAGTGATGTAAAACGGCAATTTCCGCTACATCCGAGTCAAACTTCTCATCCTCAAGCATAGTTAAACAGCACTGTAGCTTCTGTTTAATAAACTCGCAAACTTCCTTTTTATTAACCAGCTCCTGAGTGGTAATAATTTCACTCGGACTGAAACGACCTAGCTCAGCCGTCACTCTTTGCACTGAATCGCTGCCCGAAATTTCAGTCACGCTGACGTCACCCGTCGATACATCCACAAAGCAAAGAC
>JAZSCC010000042.1:0-7291 GCA_045602685.1 Acutalibacteraceae bacterium
TGTTGGGCGGTATACGGTTAAAATTTATAACCTTTGGAATTACGGCGATTACCTCATTAGGCTCCATAAAAACCGTAACCAAATACTTGGTTAACTGGTCAACACCTACGACTAATACGCCACAAATTATGGCTAAAACAGCTGACATAATTTACTCCTATTATTTTAGTGTTGTTTGTTATTTTATAATGTTAAGGCAGCGCTCACAAAGAGTAGGATGTTCTGAATCCTTACCTACTGTTTCACTGAAGCTCCAGCAACGCTCACACTTTTCTCCCTTGGCATGAGCAACCGTAACACCGACACCGCTGTCACCCCTGTGCTCACCACCGTTGCCCTCAACTAACTCAACCGAGGAAACAATAAATACCGTGGAAAGAATATCCTCAACACCCTTTAAGAATGTATATTGCTCACCCGAAGCGAAAACGGTAACCGCACCCTCTAATGATGCACCGATGATTTTTTCGGTACGTGCAAGCTCTAAAGCCTTTTTAACGTCGTCACGGATAGCATGGATTTTCTCCCAACGCTCAATCAGTTCATTATCAACCTCACCTGATACCTTGGGGAAATCATTTAGCACAACGTTTCTAGCATCGTCATCTGCTTTATGAGGCATAAATTTCCAAATCTCATCCGAAGTAAAACTCAGAATCGGAGCAATCAATCGTGTTAAAACATGTAAAACCTTATAAATTGTAGTCTGTGCGGCACGTCTGGTTTCAGAATCCTTACCTTCAACATAAAGTCTGTCCTTAGCGGCATCAAGATAGAAGTTAGACATATCCAATACACAGAAATTATGAATTGCGTGGAAAATCAAATGATATTCAAAGTTGTCATATGCCTTAATGCACTCATTTGTCACCTGGTCAAGACGCATTAATGCAAACTTGTCCATTTCATGCAACTTACAGTCACATACTGCATCCTTATCAGGGTCAAAGTCACTGATACAACCCAGAATAAAACGGGCTGTATTACGGATTTTACGATAAATTTCACTTAACTGCTTTAAAATATCCTTGGATATACGAATATCTGCATGATAATCGGAAGAAGCAACCCAAAGACGCAAAATATCAGCACCGTACTGACCTACAATATCGTCAGGATTAATGGTGTTGCCTATAGACTTAGACATCTTTTTGCCCTCACCGTCAACAACCCAACCATGAGTAACAACGGTCTTATAAGGTGCTTTGCCATAAGCGGCAACCGAAGTAAGCAACGAAGACTGGAACCAACCGCGATATTGGTCTGCACCCTCTAAATAAAGGTCGGCAGGACTCAAAAGTTCATCACGTTCATCCAAAACTGCGGCGTGAGAAACACCCGAGTCAAACCAAACGTCCATAATGTCGGTTTCTTTCTTGAACTCGGTGCAACCGCATTCACACTTAAAGCCTTCGGGCATTAAATCCTTTTCAGATAACTCATACCAAGCGTCAGCACCTTTTTGGCGGAAAACTTCAACAATCTTTGCAATTGTTTCGGGAGTAATAGCCTCTTTGTTGCAATCCTTACAGTAGAAAATCGGAATAGGTACGCCCCAAGTGCGCTGACGGGAAATACACCAGTCACTTCTGTCCTTAATCATACCGGTAATACGGTCTTCACCCCAACCGGGCACCCATTTTACACCTTTGATTTCCTCAATTGCCTTATCAGCAAAAGCGGAAATCGAACAGAACCATTGCTCAGTTGCACGGAACAAAATAGGAGACTTGCAACGCCAACAGTGAGGATACTGGTGAATAATCTTTTCTAAAGCAAACAAATTACCTGTTTGGTCCAATTTAATAGCAATAGCCTTGTTGGCTTGCTCGGTAGTCAAACCCTGGAATTCACCTGCATCGGCAGTCATAACACCCTTGTGGTCAACCGGCACAACCATACCTACCTCGGGGTAGTTACGGCAAACCTCAAAGTCATCAACACCATGACCTGGGGCTGTATGAACACAACCTGTACCGCTTTCCAAAGTGACGTGGTTACCAACAATCACCAACGAAGTGCGGTCAATAAACGGATGGGCACACTTGATATACTCAAGGTCAGCACCTTTAACTGTGCCAAGCAATTCAAAATCTTCAATCTTTGCGGCTTTAAAGGAATTAGCGGCAAGTTCCTCAGCCATTACAAAATACTCACCGTTTGCCTTATATAAACCGTAGGTATAATCAGGACCGACACAAATAGCAAGGTTAGCCGGAAGTGTCCAGGTAGTAGTAGTCCAGATTACGAAAAAGGTCTTGGAAAGTTCGGCACCGAGTGAGGTCAAAACGCCCTTATCGTTGGTGACATTGAACTTAACGTAGATAGAATGACAAGGGTCCTCGGCATACTCAATTTCAGCCTCTGCCAAAGCGGTCTGACACTCAGGGCACCAATAAACCGGCTTTAAGCCTTTATAAATATAGCCCTTTTCTGCCATTTTACCAAAAATTTCAACCTGCTTTGCAACATACTCATTTGTAAGAGTCAAATAAGGATTAGCCCAATCGCCTAAAATTCCCAAACGCTCAAACTGATGACGCTGGTCTTCAACAAAGCCCAGAGCAAAATCACGACAAATTTTACGAAGCTCTAAAGCCGAAACCTGAGAAGCCGAACCGACACCTGCTTTTTTACGTGCTTTTAACTCGGTGGGTAGACCGTGAGTATCATAACCCGGTACATAAGGAGCCTTAAAACCGGACATGTTTTTATAACGAAGAACGAAATCCTTTAACGATTTATTTAAAGCGGTACCCATATGGATAACGCCATTGGCATACGGAGGTCCGTCATGCAAAATATAAGTCGGCTTACCTTCGTTTTTCTTCATTAATTCACCGTAAATATCACTATCCTGCCACTCTTTCAAGGCTTCAGGTTCACGGGTGGGTAGACCTGCTCGCATAGGGAATTCTGTTTGTGGCAGGTTAAGTGTCTCATTGTAATCCATTATAATAACTCCATTCTAAGTATATATACGCCGCAAAGAATTAATCCCTTTTAACGGCACATTCTCACGGCGCACCGTTTAATGCACCGTGAGAAATATTTTCATTGTTTATTTTTTCTTACGACGGAAGAAAAGTCTCGGTTCATCATCTTCGTCATCATCGTCATCATCGCTAAAACTGATGTGACCTCTTGCTGCTTTAATTTCTTCATCTTTTGCAACTACATCTGAAAAAGGAACAAACTCCTCTTCCTCGTCGGCATCATCATCTGTTTCAAGCTTAATTGAAGCTTTGTTACTGAAAGCCATCTGAACATCCTCTTGAAATTCAGGCTCAGGCTTTATCTGTGGCTCAATTTCTTGCGCAATTTCAGCCTCAACATAAACCTCGGAAATAATAGGTTCAGTTTCTTCAATCGACTCTGCAACAGGTTCCTCAATAGCCTCTGTTACAGCCTCAACTTCAGGTTCAACCTTAGCTTCGGCCTCAATTTTATCCTTTGCCAGTCTTTCCTCAACGGCATTTTTTAACAATTCTTCAGGATTACTGAAATCAACCGAAAGCACCTGCTTTGAACGTTCCATATTAAATGGAATTTCACTCGGCAGTTGATTAATCAACTCAGCTAAGGCGCCACACTGCTGTGCGGCCTTCTTACTAAAATCAGAAACCTCAATTTTTAAGCGGTCATAAAGTTTCTGCTCAAGCTCAACGCTTTCCTTCGCCTCAGCAACAATAATCTCTCCCTCTTTGGTGGCCAAGGCAATTATTTTTGCTGCCTCGGCTTCGGCAGTTTCACCCAACAATATAGCCTTTTCCTCAGCCTCAGCAATAACCTCACGAGCCTTGATTTGGGCACCTGCAAGTTTTAAATTGGCCTCAGAAATAATACGTTCAGCCTCTTTTTTTGCATCCTCAACTACCTGGTCGGCAATGCGCTGTGCACTTACCAAAACATTCTGAATACCGGTGGCGGTTAATCCAACATCAGGGGACTGCTTAGCCAACTCCTGTAATTTTCGTTCAGCGTCATTCTTCTGCTTGGTAATTATCTCAATTTGTGAGGCTACCTCTTCCAAAAACAATTCAACATCGCTCTGCTTGTAGCCACCCATTGGGCCCTTTTGAAATTCCATATCACGAATTTGCTCAGGTGTTTTCATAGGTTATCCTCCGATTATAGTCTAAATAAATTTTCTGTAATTCAAGGCAATCCTGCCCTTTTTAGTTACTCTGTCGCAAGCATCAATTACGAACTTCCCCTGTCGGCGAACCGAAACTGTATCACCCCGGTTTATTTCAGCCGTAATTTTCAACACTTCAATTCCGCCGACTGCAACTAACCCGCTTTCAATAAATTCCACGGCTTTTTGACGCGAACAATTGCATATTTCAGCCACGACACAGTCAAGCCTTAACGAAGCAACCGTGCCGTTTTTCTCCTCAAAGCGATGGAAAACCGGCAACTGCACTTCACTGTCCTCGGTAATTTCCACACCGTTTGATGCAATTTTTGTGATGTGCGATTTAATATGCTTTACTACCGATTGGGCAGCAAAAACAACGGAATAATTATCCCCGACAAATATATCCCCAATAGTATCCCTCTCGATACCGGCCGACATCATAGCACCCAGAATATCGCGGTGCGAAAGCCTTTCATTGCCCTTATTGACAATTTTAAGACAAGCTATCGGAAATGCACTGCCGTCACAATCACACCATTCGGGAAATGCACCGAAATATACCCGCTCGGCTTGCTGATGCCCGCCAAAAAGCATATATTTTGCCTTCAACCGTTTTGCAACAGCCGCCGCTACGGCACTTTTTCCCTCGTCTAAAAAACCGACAAACTTCGGTACGCTACGGCTTTGAGATAATAAAACAGCATCCTCTATTTTCGCTTCAAGAAACCTTCGTTCCTTAGAATCCATTAAAAATAAGTTGCACCGCTGTCAAGCTCGTCAAGCAATAATTCACCCATAACATCAACATTGCTGGGGGTGATTATGTATGTACTGTTAGCGACCTTCTTGATTCTTCCGCCATGAGCATATGCCGCACCGCTTAAGAAATCAAGCAATCTGCGCTGAGTTTCACGGTTGGCAACCTCAAGGTTCAACACAACTGTTCTACCGTCAGCAAGATGGTCGGCGATTGCCGGAGCATCCTCAAACCTTTCAGGCTTAACAAGTGCTACCTGAAGCTGTGAATTCACACGGCTGACAGGACCCTTTGCCTTACGGTCACTTGGGAACTGAGTGGTCTTTTCCTTTTCATAGCTACGACCGGTTGATGACGAATAATAATCATTACTCGACGGAACCTCGCGCGAGGTTTCTACGGTCTCCTCATAATCTTCATCTTCATCGGTGGCGCTCATAATGTCCTTAATCTTGTCAAAAAAGCTCATTTCATTTTCTCCTTCGCTTATTATATAGTTATTTTTTGCCCACATTATTTAGTCTTTGAGTAATCACGCTGACCGAAAAGCGAGGTGCCGATGCGAACAATATTTGCTCCGCACTCGATAGCCGTTTCAAAATCATCGGACATACCCATAGACAAGTATACCATATCTATATTATCCTTTATTTTTGTCTTAATGTCAATAAACAGTTTGCTCATTTTTTCAAAATATTGCCTACTTTTTTCATTATTTTCACAAATAGGGGGTATTGTCATTAAGCCTTTAACCTTGATATACGGCATTTGGCTGATTTCAATTAATTTTTCTTCCAATTCATCCGGTGCAAATCCGGATTTACTTTCCTCGTTTCCGATATTAACCTCAAGCAGAATATCGGTCACTTTGCTCTGTTTTTCCGAAATACGGTTGATTTCATTAGCCAGCTTTACCGAGTGCACCGATTCAATCATCTCAACCTGACCAACTAAATCCTTAACCTTGTTGGTTTGTAAATGACCTATGAAATGGCGGTGTGCCTGAGGTAACAGTGCCTCATTTTTTGCCAAAAATTCTTGTACACGGTTTTCCCCGATAAAATCAACACCGCTTTTTATGGCGTGGTTTATAACCTCAACCGGCACGGTTTTGGTTGCGGCCAACATTATAACCTCATCCGGCCTTTTTCCTGCACGCTCACACGCGGCGGCAATTCTGCCCTTTATATCCTCAAAATTTTGGTCAAACCACTTGATTTTTTCAATAATTTCACTTGATAAATTTTCCGTCATACAAATTCTTTCCTTTGACAATTACCTCATCATAAATACGAAGATGTGTTTTATCCGAAGAGGCCTCCTGCTTGATTATTGAGTAATTTTCACCTTGCCAGAGTACCTCAACCGGCAAAAATTTAACCTGCGAAGCAATAAAAACAAAAACGCCCTTTTGCCCCTCAACAAAACGGATAGCACGGTTATCAACCTTTAGTCCCTCGTGCTGCTCATATACAATCGTAATGTCTAGCTGGCGCTGTTGTGCTAATTCGTTATTCATAGTATCCAGTGCAAAAACAACAACCGCCTCACCGGCAACCGACTGTTTATTTATATACTTAACAGCAACATCAAGCTCGGGCGTTGATTGCAGGTTGGTTTTCAGCATCACCTTGCTGCCTGTTTTTAAATTGAGCGACTCTGAAAACGGAACAGCGGCAGCAATATACCATTCATAATCACTTACTATTTTGCAAATTGCATTTTCAGATACTGTTTCTTTTTTTATGTCTTTCAACACATCGGCGCTTAATTGTTCCAGATTTTCTACCGAAACTGCATTCTCATATCCGTCAACCGAGTATATTACATAACCCGATTTTGGTGAGACAACCTCGTCTTTGACAGAATTTAACGAAGCCTTTAGTCCGTCGCGTTGTGATTTTAAAGAAGATATAAGCGAATTAAAATCAGAAACCTCACCCGTGATAATTTGCCGTCTTGCCATATATTCAAGCAATATGTCATAATGCTTAGTGGCCGCAACTTTGCCTCCTTGTGTTGCCGCCACAACACCATAAATAGACTCTCGAATATTTCGGTTTATAGACGCAATATCAGCAGCATTAAGGTCATTATATGTCTGAATTTTCTCTAAAACCGCAATTCTGCGGTCAAGCTCCTCTGCTTTTATACGGTTATCGGCATCAGAGCTTGTGGGATATGATACCGCCACCGTTCCGCCTTTGGAAACACGTCCGCCATCGGCAACCTCGTAACTAAGAACACCACTGATGGTATCTTCAAGCACAGTCTCATTACGAATAATAAATCCCGTGGTATCATAACCTGTGTAGGTTGAATATGAAAACACAGTATCGGTCGTAACCGGTACAACAACAGCAGAATAAATCTGCACAATAATATACAAAGTC
>JAZSCC010000043.1:0-1878 GCA_045602685.1 Acutalibacteraceae bacterium
GGGATATCCCACTGCGTTGTGAAAACAAGAATAATTATTTGCCCAACTTCTTATTGAGCTTTGCCTGAACCTTAATGGGAAGTCCAAACAGGTTAATAAAGCCTGCCGAATCCTTCTGGTCATACGCACCCTCGTCATCACCGAACGAAGCGATTTCATCATCATACAATGAATATGGCGAGGTAACACCGGCGTTAATAATATTGCCCTTGTAAAGTTTCAACTTAACGTCACCGGTGACGTTTTCCTGAGTCTTGTCAATAAAAGCCGAAAGTGACTCACGTAAAGGAGTAAACCATTGACCAAAGTATACCAACTCACCAAACTTTTGTGCTACCAACTTCTTATAGTGAGAAGTATCTCTGTCAAGAGTAATAGTCTCAAGGATTTCGTGTGCCTTATAAAGAATAGCACCGCCGGGAGTCTCATAAACACCGCGGCTCTTCATACCGACAAGTCTGTTTTCAACAATATCAAGTAAACCGATACCGTTCTTTCCGCCAATTTCGTTCAAGGTCTCAACAATTTTGAGTCCGTCCATCTCTACACCGTCAACAGCGGTAGGAACACCCTTTTCAAAGTGAATGGATACATAAGTAGGAGTTTCAGGAGCCTGCTCAGGCGAAACACCCATCTCAAGAAAACCTTCCTTGTTATACAAAGGCTCGTTTGCAGGGTCTTCCAAATCCATACCCTCGTGAGATAAGTGCCATACGTTTTTATCTTTAGAATAATTAGTCTCACGGTTGATTTTAAGAGGAATATTGTGTACCTCGGCATACTCAATTTCTTCCTCACGTGACTTTATATCCCAGATTCTCCAAGGAGCAATAATCTCCATATCGGGAGCAAAAGCCTTTAATGTAAGTTCAAAACGAACCTGGTCATTACCCTTACCGGTACAGCCGTGGCAGATAGCATCGGCATTTTCCTTAATCGCAATTTCAGCCAAAGCCTTTGCAATGCAAGGACGTGCGTGTGAAGTACCGAGCAAATAGCTTTCATAATCGGCACCGGCTTTAAGGCAAGGCCAAATATAATCCTCAACATATTCTTTTTTGAGGTCGCAAATATAAAGTTTAGAAGCACCTGTCTTAATTGCCTTTTCCTCAAGACCGTCAAGCTCGGTGCCCTGACCAACGTCACCTGAAACGGCAACAACCTCACAATTGTTATAATTTTCCTTTAACCAAGGAATGATAATAGAAGTATCAAGTCCGCCCGAATAGGCAAGAACAACCTTTTTGATTTCCTTTTTCATCAGTAGTTCCTCCGAAAAAATTTATTTAATGCATACATTATACACTTAAATCCTAAAAAATCAAGTCTTTTTTAAAGATTTTTTGCATAAATTTTCATATTTATGCAATTTTAATGAATATTTATGAATTTTTATGCATATTTGTGCGAAATAACAATAAAACAAACAAAACACCCGCCAAAAACGGCGTAATGTCGTTAGCGAAGTTTTTGTTTTAGCATAAAACAATATATCGGGTTAGAACCAGCATCGCATTTGTATGTACAAATGCACTTGGGCAGTAGCCCAAACCCACTAACAACAGGAAAGAGAAGATTCGTATCATAACGAGTTGTCTCTTTCTTTTTGTCTGATAAGTGATATGCTGACTAAAGTCAGCGTGATATTTTCGCTTTGCGAAAGTGATATTAAGTCCTCCGGACTTAGTGATATTCTATTCGCCATATACTTGCGAAGCAAATAACACTCGGCTGAAAGCCGAATATCACTGCGAAGCAATATAACTCGCCGCCCCGGCGAATAGAGTTGCGTGATACTCCGCTTGGAGTATCACGCTAAGCAAAGGGAGCAGTTTTATGGGTTTTCTTCCGCCTTTTTCCCGAAGGTCTGCACTTTTT
>JAZSCC010000044.1:0-26517 GCA_045602685.1 Acutalibacteraceae bacterium
TAATGACATTTTTAAAAAACAAGGTATGAAGATTTTTGACAAAACACCTGAAATATCTTTCAGACGTGAGGATGAAATAAAAAAATGGCTGGAAGATTATCCGGAAACTGAAAATTTTGTTGTTTTGGATGATATGCAGCTTAATACAATAGGTTTTTTGAAAGGCCACTTTGTAAAAACCTCAAGCTATAAGACGGCACTGTCACCCGAAAAAGCGCAAGAGGCAATAGAAGTTCTGAATAAAGACAAAGGAAAATTTTAAAACCAATGAACAGTAAATACCGACAGACACAGGTTTTGTCGGTATTTATTTTGTTATATATTACATATTTCAGCCCGCATAGGTATAGCTTACTTGACTTGTGAATGGTTTAATGATAAAATAAATAGTGTATGTATATATAGTGACGCGCATAAGGAGGTGTTTTATGATTCGAATATTACACATTGGCTTTAGCAACAATCCGGGCGGAGTGGAAAATGTTGTGATGAATTATTATCGGTTTATCAATAAAGAAAAATTTCAATTTGATTTTTTGGATATATATAACGAAGGTGTAGTTTTTGCAGATGAAATAACCGCTTTGGGCGGGAGAATCATTTCACTTGTAAATTACAAAAAACACCCCTTTAATTTTACAACTCAGTTGGTTAATCTTTTAAAGGAACAAAATTATGATATAGTTCATATTCATATGCAATCGCTTGCAAACATTCTCCCTGTAATTGCTGTAAAATGCGTAAAAAACATCAGGGTTATATGTCATTCTCATTCAAGTTCTACACCAAAAGGAATAACCAGAAAAGTATTGCATGCAGTAAACGTTTTTATTGTAAGAAAAATGCAGATAAACAAATGGGCGTGCGGTGTTCGTGCTGGAAAATGGATGTGGGGAGAGGCTTTTTGTGAAAACAATATAATTCCGAACGCTATTCCTTGCGAAAAATATAAAAGCAACGAAGAAGAATGTTTAACTTTAAGAAAAGAATGCGGTTTATCAGGAGATTTCAGGGTTATTGGATTTATAGGTAGGTTCGGTCAGGAAAAAAACACACTGCATTTATTGGACGTTTTAGAGGAATTGTTAAAGATTTCGGATAAATATCGGTTACTCACTGTTGGCGGGAACGATATGTACGACGAATTTTTAAAGGAAGCAAAAGCCCGTGGCCTTGATAAATATTCATTTTTTGCGGGTGTTAAAAATGATGCTTTTCGATATTATAAAGCAATGGACGCCTTTTTACTTCCGAGTTTTTTTGAAGGCTTTCCGTTAGTCGGCGTTGAGGCACAAGCGGCAGAACTTCCGTGCTTTTTCTCAGATACAATATCAAGAGAAATCAAATTATCCGATAGGGCATATTTTCTTCCGATAGGTCAAAAAACCGCTGTTAAATGGGCAGAAAGTATTGACTTTGCGCTAAAGGACAAGGCTCCGGAAGCTTCATTTGATAAAAACTATAATATTGAAAATGCAGTAAAGATTTTAGAAAACAAGTATGTTGAGCTTTTATAAGAAAGAGGATTAAAATGATAGGATTAGCCAAAGGTAAAAAATTCAGTATCGCATTTCTGTTACTGTTTGCAGTTTTTCAATTTTCTGTTAAATTGGATTTTTTCCCCTTTTTTACACAGATTTATTCATATATCATACCGGCTGTGTATCTTGCGTTCAGGTATAAATGGTTAAAGGATAAACTTTTAGGATTTATAAAAACGGTTCCGGTAATAGCGGCAATTATATTTGCGGTGTTATTCGGTTTGTCGATTGTTTGGCCTGTTTTTTTAAAAACATACGATTTCACGTACATAACGGAGTATTGGAGTCGGTTTTTTGTTGTTTTATTGAAAAACATATTTTTATATTGTGTATATGATTACGAGGTTTCTAAGGGAAAAGGAACTATTGAGGATTATTTTACATATTTCTTTGGAGCAGTTGCGTTGTATGTGTCGTTCACGGCATTGACACTTATATTCCCGTTCTTCAGAAATATAGTTATGAGCGTTGTTTTCCGCTCGGCAATTGATATCGAAAATTTATCAAGGCCCGAATATTATACCCGTTTTGGTTGGACAGGCTGGTCGGGATATGATGAATCTATGCGCTGCACAATCGGTGTAATGCTTTCCTGTATATTGCTTTTATTCACCGAAAACAAATTAAACCGAATCAAGTATCTGGTATTATCGGGAATAATGACGGTAGGAACATTGTTCTATGGCAGAACCGGAATGATAGTGTGTGTATTACTTTACGGAATTACCGGATTGATTGCAATTTTCAAAAAGAATTGGGATTTGGTAATCGGCCTGATTTGCCTTGTGGTAACAATTGCTGCGGGAATTGCTGTTTTAACCTTAACAATCCCGGGGGTTAAGCACTGGTATAATTGGGTTTTCTCGGCGTTTATAAATTACGCTGAAGAGGGCAAGTTTTACGATGACATCGGTTCGGTTGAAAATCTGACCGAAAATATGTACTGGGTACCCGAGGAAAAGGGCACACTCTGGCTTGGCGACGGAAGATACATTAATCCCAACGGCACATACTATATGAATACCGATGCGGGTTATATGCGTCATATGCTGTTTTACGGTATAATTAATTATATTTTTGAAATTGTTGCCTGTTATATTTTAGTGCATAGTTTTTCAGTAAAGCTTGCAGGCAAACTAAACGCAAAAAAATATGATAAATATTTAATCATATTACTGATTGTCGTTGCGATTGCAATGTTTGAACTTAAGGGCGAAGCATTTAATAAGTTTATTTGTATTATTGCACCGTTCTTACTGATTTCAGAATCAAAAGTGCCTGACAGTGCTTTTAGCAGACTGTTCAAGAAAAGAGCAAGAGATGAAAAATAATAATTTGTTGTTAAGTATTATAGTTCCCGTGTATAAAACCGAGCAATATTTACAAAAGTGTGTTGACAGTATATTGACTCAAAAATATCAAAATTATGAGTTAATACTCGTCGACGACGGTTCGCCTGACCGCAGCGGAAAAATTTGTGATGAATATGCCGAAAAGGACACCAGAATAAAGGTTATTCACAAACAAAACGGCGGTTTGGTAAGCGCTAGAATTGCAGGGCTTCAAATTGCCGAGGGTGATTATATAGGGTATGTTGATTCAGACGACTGGATTGATGCCGATTATTTTTCGAATATGATGGATATTGTCAATAATAACGGGGATGTTGACATAGTCTGCAGTCTTTATACGGAGGCTTATGATACCACAAATAACATTCCGTCAGAGCAGGTTGAAAGCGGTATATATTGTAATGAAAAATTGTCTTTTTTAAGGGACAATATGATGTATAAAGCTCCTTTTTTCAATTTTGGAATTTATCCGAGTGTTTGGAGTAAAATTACCAAAAGAAGCATTTTGGAAAAATTTCAGTCTCAAGTGCCGCAGGGCGTTACGTTGGGTGAAGACTCTGCCGTAACCTATCCGATGATATTGAACGACTGTAAAACGGTTTATGTACTTAATGATAATTTAGGCTATTATTACCGCCAGAGCGCCGATTCAATGGTGCATAAATATAATCCCAGGTTGTCCCAAAACGTTTTACAGTTAATAAATTATCTGGAAGCCACTCTAAAAAGCAGTAATGACTGTTTTATAGAAAACAAGCTGATGTATTATGCTATGATTGTAAAATGGGTAATTGGTAACGAGATAAACTCAGGTGACGGCATTTTTACAATTGCAAAACGGGTCAGGGAGTTTCGCGATAATGAAACTATAGATAATTTTGCATCAAGGCTTCCCGTTGACCGCTTGCCGTTATCCGTAAAGGTTTTGATACGATTGTTTATTAAAGGCAACAGCCTTTTACTAACCGCTGTTTGCAAACTATATAAGCTGTTTGTCAGATAGTTTTTGTAAAAGGCATAAATTGTGAGGTATAACTATGGCAATTGAGAAAATTATACACTACTGTTGGTTTGGAGGGAAACCCCTTCCGGAGTTTGCACAAAAGTGCATTGACAGTTGGAAAAAGTATTGCCCCGATTATGAAATCGTCCGTTGGGATGAAACCAATTTTGACTTAGAGTATAATGATTATGTTAAAGAAGCTTATGAGAATAAAAAATGGGCGTTTGTTTCTGACGTTGCACGGCTTTATGCACTTGTGAATTATGGTGGTATTTATATGGATACCGACGTTGAGGTTGTAAAACCTCTTGATGAACTTTTACAATATGAGGCAATAACCGGTTTCCAGACTGCAACAGAAGCGGTTACCGGATTGATGGCTTGTGAAAAGGGCCACAAAATGTTCAAAAGGTTTTTAGATGATTACCAAAACGAACATTTTGTAGACGAAAACGGCAACTTCAACCAGACAACAAATGTAGTAAGAATTACCGACGCTTGTCTGAAATACGGTGTCAGACTTGATAACACCAAGCAAACAGTTGAAGGCTTAACAATTTTACCTACGGAATATTTATGTCCGAAGGACTATTATACAAAAGAACTTAAGATGACCGAAAACACTTTAACAATACATCATTTTGACGGCTCTTGGCTCTCTGATGAAGAAAAGTATATCAGTTCTTTAAACGTTAAATACAGAAAGGTTCTTCCTAAATCGATTGCCGACTACTTTGCAAAATTCCATGGGATTACCAAATTCAGAGGGCTTAAAGGTTCAATTAAAGAAACTTTTGCATGGCTTAAAAGGAAGTAATAATTCAAGAGATTTGAAAGGCACATTTGAAAGGATAAATCGGAAAATATGAAAGTTGCAATTGTAACATGGTTTCATTACCATAATTACGGAACGGCTTTGCAGGTAACCGCACTATATAAAACAATACAAGATATGGGACATGATGTTGATATAGTGAATTATATTCCTCACGAAAAAATCACATCTATGCCAACAGTGGGTGTTTTTTCTTATTATACAAAAAGGGTAATTGAAGAAATAAAAAGAAAACTGAATCCTGTTTATTACGGTAAGCAAAGAGAAATTCTTTTTGACAACTTTTATGATAAAAATGTATCCTTCACAGAAAAATGTGTGACATTTTCGGATTTCAGAGAATTGAATAAAAGCTACGATGCTTTTGTTTGCGGAAGCGACCAGATTTGGGCGCCGAGTTGTTTTGATTCGCGCTATTTTCTTGATTTTGTTGAAAGCAAGAATAAAATGATAGCCTTTGCGCCGAGTGTTGGCTTAAAAGAAATAAAAGATAAGGATATTGCTTATCGAGTCAAGGAACTTGCTTCACGGTTTAAGTGGATTTCGACAAGGGAAAAAAGCGGTTCCGAATTGATAGAGAATTTAACAGGTAAAAAGGTTAAAACGGTTGTAGACCCTACATTGTTGCTAAATGATGATAGGTGGTGCGAGTCGTTTGCGGTTGTCGAAACAAAGGATAAGCCGTACCTTGTTGCGTATTTTTTACGCAGTAATAAAAAATATTTAAAAAGGACGTATTCCATTGCAAAAAAATTAAATCTTGAAGTTAAGATTATCCCGGTATTTGAAAAGGATTTTAATTTACCGGGTTGTATTCAAGCACCTATAGGCCCTGAAGAGTTTTTGTCACTCATAAAAAACGCTTCTTATGTTTGTACCGATTCTTTTCACGGTACTGCTTTTGCCATTAATTTTAAAAAGCAGTTTTTGACTTTTGAGCGTTTTCGCAACAATGAAAGCAACAATCAGAATTCCCGTATATACAACATTTTAATGCTTACTGGGTTAGAAGACCGCTTATATTCTGCCGAGGGTGATATTTCCACAGCGTATAATGAAATTGATTATAATGCAGTGGGAAATAAATTAAGCAAAGCGAGGAAAGATTCGTCAGCTTTTCTTAAAAAGGCTTTAGACAGTGTTGAAAAAATCGCCCAAAAGGACGTCGTAAGGGTGGGCAAGGACAGTACGGTTTGTTGCGGTTGTGCTGCTTGTAGTGAGATTTGCCCTACAAATGCTATTGCTATGAAAGACAAGAATGGCTTTAAAACTGCCGTTGTAGATAACAAAAAATGCATATCTTGTTCTAAGTGTGCAAAGGTGTGTCCGTTTTTCGATAAGGCAAGCACAAAAAAGATTAAGGATTGTAATGTTTATTCTTATAAGGACTCTGACGCTGAGGTGTTAAAGAAATCCTCAAGTGGCGGCCTGGCTTACAGAATTGCCAAAACTTATTTAGAAAAGGGATATTCTGTGGCAGGATGTACCTTTGATAAAAACAAACAATGTGCCAAGCACATCGTAATTACACCTGATGAACAAGAAAAATTACCCCTTTTACAGGGTAGTAAGTATATGCAAAGTGATTTTTCAAATGCAATAAAAGAGGTTAAAGAAGGCAGCACTCCTCTTGTTGTGTTTGGAACTCCGTGTCAAATTTCAGGTGCGAAAAAGGTCGCGCCGAAAGGCAGGGAAATTATATATGTTGACCTTATTTGTCACGGTGTACCGTCTGGATTGGTTTATAAGAAATATATCGAATATCTGAAACAAAATCATAATATAGACAAAAAGGATTTGGAGGTTTTGTTCAGATATAAACAACACGGATGGAAAAACATTTATATGTATGCCTCTGACGGGAAAGGCGTTTATGAGGCACATCAGTCTAAAGACCCGTATTTTCGTTTGTTTGAATCGGGCTTTGCTTATGCTGAATCTTGTTATGACTGCAGATTCAGAGATACAACCGATGCAGATATACGTATAGGGGATTATTGGGGAAGCAGATTTTCGAAGGATAATACAGGTGTAAGTATGATGATTATAGCATCTGAGGTTGGAGAATCGGTTGTTAAAGAGGTTAGTGCTTTCGGTGACGTCAAAAGACAGGATATTAAAGATTTCTTTGAAAATCAGCAGTTTGAGAATGAGCCGTTGCCGGTGTTTTATAAACGGCTTTTTAATGCACTTGCCGATGATAAAACCTCAATTGAGGAAATAGTAAAAGAATTTGTTAATCCTTTTGAAAAGAAGAAAAAGATTTATTCTAGTATTTATAAGATAGTAAAGGCGATTAAAAAGATATGAACAAAAAATATTCTTCGCTTTCTAAAAACACGCTGTTGTTTACATTGAATAATTTTGGCTCTAAAATAATTTCTTTTTTGCTGGTGCCGCTTTATACAATGGTGCTTTCGAGCAAGGATTACGGAACGGTAGACCTTGTGATTTCGGCGGTTGCTTTATTGTTGCCGGTTTTAACTTTGAATGTTCAGGATGCCGTGCTCCGGTTTTCCTTGGATAAGAACGAAAACAAGCAAGAGGTTATTCGTTTGGGCTTGCGCCAGATATTAATCGGCTCATTGGTTTTGTCGGTTGCTTTGGTTTTTGTGTCGTGGCTTAATATTTTTAAACTTGATGGAAAATACATACTGTTTCTTTTTGCACTTTTTACGTTAAACGGGTTTTATAATATATTTTCGATGTATTTAAAGGCTGTTGACAAAATTAACGTTTTTGTAATAGCATCATTAATCAATACATTAGTGACCTGCGGTTTGAATGTTGTTTTGCTGCTGTTTTTAAAGATGGGTATTAACGGCTATTTGGTTGCAAACATTGCAGGTTTTTTGATAGCAAATTTAATTATGTTTGTTTTCGGGGATGTAATTCATTGTTTGAAATCTAAACCCCGAAACGGACTTTTTAAAGAAATGCTTTTATACAGTTCTCCTCTGATTTTTAACTCTGTTGCCTGGTGGATAAACGATGCCAGCGACAAATACGTACTGACTTTGTCCTGCGGTGTTGCGGTCAGCGCTGTTTTTGCGGTTGCTTATAAAATACCCACAATTCTCTCGACTGTTCAAACCGTTTTTTATAACGCTTGGTCAATTTCTGCAATAAAGGATTTTGACAAGGACGATTCTGACGGCTTTTTAGGTAAAATTTACAGTTTTTACAGTTGTATTTCAGTATTGGGATGCTCGGTTATATTGCTTCTTAATATTCCGTTGGCAAAAATACTATACGCTAATGAGTTTTTTAAGGCGTGGCAGTATGTTCCATTCCTACTTTTAGGTGCAGTTTTTAACGGTCTGGCGTTGTTTGAGGGCTGTCTCTTTACTGCTATTAAGAAGACCAAAGCCGTGTCATATACAACTGTTGCCGGGGCAATAGTGAATTTTTGCACTAACATTGTATTGATTCAACTCATCGGACCTATCGGTGTTTCAGTTGCTACCATGACAGGATATTTTATCACATGGGTAGTTCGCACATTTCAAATGTTGAAGTTTGTTAAATTAAAGGTTAATTGGGCAAGAGAAATTGTTGCATTAATTCTTATAACAGCTCAAACCATTTTAGCAATAAAGCGGGGATTTGAGTTGATACAGATTCTTTTAATGCTGATTTTGTTGGCAATTTATTCTAAGTATTTATTTGGTTTGGTAAAAAGTTTATTTAAAAAAATAAGACAAAAAGGCAAACTACAGGATGGTGAATTATGAAAAAAGTAATGTTGGTTTTCGGTACAAGGCCTGAGGCCATAAAAATGTGCCCGCTTGTAAACGAACTTAAATCAAGAAAAAATGTTGAGACGATAGTGTGTGTCACAGGTCAGCACCGCCAAATGCTTGACCAGGTCTTAGTGGCATTCGGTGTAACGGCAGATTATGACTTGTCCATTATGAAAGAACGTCAAACGCTTTTTGATGTTACAACAAATATTCTTAATCGTATTAAGGATGTTTTAGAGGAAGTAAAACCTGATGTTGTTTTAGTTCACGGTGATACAAGTACGACATTTGTTACAGCTCTTGCCTGCTTTTATATGCAAATACCGGTAGGACATGTTGAGGCAGGTCTCAGGACATATAATATTTATTCCCCTTATCCTGAAGAGTTTAACCGCCAGGCAGTTTCTATTATTTCTTCTTATAATTTTGCTCCAACCGAGTTGTCAAAGGAGAATCTCATTAAAGAGGGGAAAGACCCTGCGTCAATTTATGTTACGGGCAATACCGCTATTGATGCATTAAAGACTACTGTTCGCGAGGATTATTTTAACGAGCATTTAGAATGGGCAAAGGATTCGCGTTTGATTATGATTACGGCTCATAGGCGTGAAAATCTGGGCAAGCCTATGGAAAATATGTTCAGAGCAATAAGACGCGTTATGGATGAGCACCCTGATGTCAAGGCAATTTATCCTATCCATATGAATCCCGCAGTCAGAGAAACAGCAAATCAGTTTTTATCAGGCGAGGATAGAATCCGTATTATTGAGCCTTTAGAGGTTCTTGATTTTCACAATTTTCTCGCACGTTCTTTTTTGATTTTAACTGATTCCGGCGGAATTCAAGAGGAGGCCCCGAGTCTTGGAAAACCCGTACTTGTAATGAGGGACACTACTGAGAGACCGGAGGGAATTAAAGCGGGCACGTTAAAACTCGTGGGAACGGATGAGGAAACAATTTACAATAGTTTTACAGAACTTCTTACGAATGAGGATGCATATAATGCGATGAGTAAGGCATCTAATCCTTATGGCGACGGTTATGCTTGCAAGAGAATTGCAGATATATTGGAAGGTTAGTTGTATTTTAAAGTAAAAAACAAGGCAGACTAGAGAGACACTTCGTAAAGAAGATGTCTCTCTCGTTTTTTATTCGCATAAAACAAATGACACTTTGCACAAAGGTTGTGAAAGTGTCATAGTGGGTTACATACTTTGAGAAAGGAAATACCCGCCGAAAAAATAAGATTTTTTCGGTTGGTAAAGTGATATTGCAAACTATCGTTTGCAGTGATATTTTTACCTTACGGCAAAAGTGATATGAAAACCTATCGGTTTTCGTGATATTATATTCGCCCTTAAAACTGTCCGAAGGACAATATCACTATGCGTAGCATAATACCACTGCGAAGCAATATCACTCGCCGTAAGGCGAATATAACTGAGGCGCACTCCGTAAGGAAGTGCGCCTCGAGTCTGCCTTGTTTTTTGTTTTTATTGAGGCTATTATTCCATAACAATAGCAATTTTAACGCCGGTCAAAGAAATATTTTTCTCCATAGCGTCAACGTATTGCTCTAACGGATAGTGGTCTGTTACAAGCTTTTCAACAGGAATAGACATTTCCTTAGCCTTCTTTAAGAAGCCAAGAGTTTCAATGTATTCGTTAGCGCTGTATACCCAAGAACCAACCAAAGTGATTTCCTTGTTGCAAAGGTCAAAGTGGGGGTTCATTGTGCATTCACCTGCATTTACAAAGAAGCCCATTTCGCAATATCCGCCGCCACGACGAACATACTTATAAGCATCTGCAGCTGCCTGTGCAACACCTGTGCACTGGAATACAAAGTCTGCACCAAAGCCACCGGTAAGCTCTTTTACCTTAGCTACGCGCTCTTCAATGGTCTTAAGTTCACGGAAGTTAATAACTGCAGTTGCACCCATTTCCTTTGCAAGAGCAAGGCGGGTATCAACGCCGTCGACTGCAATAATATTAACAACTCCTGCTGCTTTAAGAACTGCAAACTGCATAAGACCGATAGGACCGCAGCCCTGTACCAATACGGTAGAGCCGAAGTTAATAAGATTAGTGGATTTAGCACGGTTCCAAGCGTGTACGCAAACGCAGGCAGGCTCTATGAGCATTCTTTCATCGAGTGTCATGCCATTTACTACAAAGATAGATGAGTTTTTGCGAACAAGAATATGCTCAGCAAACCAACCGTTGTTGTGATGTGCATTATCATCCTCGATAAGACCGTAAACGCCAAGGCCTTCGCAAAGGTTGGGGAGTTCCGGATAACGACGGCAGTAATCACATTCGCCGCAAAGAAGAACCGAAGTAACTACTTTGTCGCCGACCTTAATGGGGTCACCCTTTGTATCAACAGTAACGCCTTCACCGATTGCCACAACTTCGCCGGTTCCTTCGTGGCCAAGAACGATTTCCTTGTATCCAAACGGATTGTAACGGTATTCGTGAACGTCGGTACCGCAGATACCACAGCCTTCAACCTTAACGAGAATTTCGCCCGGGCCGGGGGTGGGGATTTCAATGTCTCTTAATTCTACGATTGCTTCGCCTTCAACACCGTCAACAATTTTCGGTTTTACGAGATATGCTACTTTTGATGTTGCCATAAGTAATAAACTCCTTTTCTAATATATAATAGTTGGTTATTAACCTCATTAATTATAACAGATTGACAATTTTTTGTCAATATTTTTTTATGTTGTCGCAAAAGTCGGATGAGCGTATAAGACAGTTTGTCTTTTTTTGAAATTTTACAAAAAATTGACATTATACATAAATTTGGATATAATTAAAGAAAATTGCAATAATAAAGGATGATGCAGATGACAAAAAGAGACTACAATGTCGATTTATTCCGTATACTTGCGACAATATTTGTAATTATACTGCATGTGTTGGGGCAAGGTGGCATTTTGTATGAAGCAAATCCGGATGGAACGACATATTGGGCTGCCTGGTTTATAGAAATTTTAGCTTATTGCGCTGTTGATTGTTTTGCCCTTATAAGCGGATATGTAATGGTAAACAGAACCATAAAGTTAAAGAGTATAATCGTGTTATGGTTTCAAGTTCTGTTTTATTCGCTTTTGTTCAATTCTTTGTTTTTTGCTCTTATTCCCGAAACCAGAACCATAAAAAATTTGGTAATTACATTTTTGCCTATCGTAGGAAAACAGTGGTGGTATATATCTTGCTATTTTGCATTGTTCTTCTTTATCCCCATTCTAAACTCGGCAATAGAGCATATCCCCCAAAAAACGCTTGAAAAGTTTTTGATAGTGATTTTAATAGGTGTAGGTGTTATTGACTGTGTTATTCCGATAGATGCATTTGTGGTTGACCGCGGTTATTCGACTATTTGGCTTATTGTTCTGTATTTGTTTGGCGCATATATAAAGAAATATGATTTAAAGCAAAAAATCACCGCGTCAAAAAGTATACTCGGATTTTTTGCTATGATTATATTAACTTTTTTAAGTAAAATTATTATTTATTTTGGAACAAAAAATATTTTGGGTCAAGTAAAATATGATAATACTTTTATATCGTACATATCTATAACAATTGTTTTGGCAGCTGTTTTTATGTTCCTGTTTTGTTTAAATATAAAAATAAGTAATTTTTCAAAAAAAGTAATAAGTTTCTTTTATCCCGCTACTTTAGGTGTGTATTTGATACATGTTCAACCACTTATTTTCCGGTACATAATGAAAGATGCTTTTATTTCATTTGCAGATAAATCACTCATAGTTATGATTGTAGGTGTAATTACCGTAGCATTGGCAATATTTTTGTTGTGTTCTGTAATCGATTTGATAAGAATACAATTTTTCAAACTCTTAAGGGTAGATAGATTATGTGTATTTATAGATAATAAAATCACAGGACTTTACCTGAAAGTTTTTAAAGAATAGACATTATATATTAAGTATAAATATGATATACATAGTAAAAGCGGAGTGATTTCACTCCGCTTTTTGTTCTTTATAATTCTTTCGATATTTTGTTGGTGACATTTGATAAGTATTCTTGAAGATTTTATTAAAATATACAGAATCACTTATACCCACGGAATTCGCCGCTTCCGTAACGGTTATATCTGTTCCCAATAGCAATTCTGCGGCCAAGGATAATCGATAATTATTCAAGTAGGCAATAGGCGAAATGCCCATCTGTTTTTTGAAAATAGAAAAAAAGTGAGACGCAGAAAGATTGACACTGTCAGCAATATCTTGAACAGTGATTTTTTCCATATAATGTTTTTTAATATACATTGCTGCACGAACAATATGAGATGGTAGGCTATATTCTTTTTCACTGCTTACTGATAATAGCAGTTTTACAATTTTGTAGTAACAGATGTATTTATCTACTGTAGTATCTGCTTGAAAAAGGTTGTTAAAAATAACGTTCATTTCATTTTTAAAGCTATCCGGTAGAATTGCAGGAAAATTATATATATCATCCAAGTAATACGTATCATTGATTTTTACCTTAAAAAAAATCCATCGGCAAGTCATCCTGCCGCTTGTTTTATCGGCGTTATGGACGATGGTTTGCTGTACGCCTGACGGAGCAATAAAAAATCCACCGTTTTCTGTATTATACATTTTGTCCTTTCCCAGTCCAATGTCATAATTTCCTTCAACAGCCTGTACAACCGAAAGATACGGTAATACTTTCGTGTGTCGAACTCCGTTACTTTTAAGTGAACTGAATCCACCTGTTGAAGTATATTCTAAATCTATCTTTTTGATATACATAAACTTTTCACCTCAATAGTATTATACTAATTAAACATAGAATAATCAATAGTAATTCATAGTTTTATACTATATATTATGAATGAGGTGAAAATTATGAAATTTTTTGCAGTAAATGGGAAAAGACCGGCAAGATTAAGTGAGAAAACAAGACTTTTTGCCTATGAATCGCTTAACCATAAATATGGACAAGAAACGTGGAATACTTTTGCGGTTTCTATGGATGATTATGAGAACTTCAATCAACTGACGCAATTACAAAAATATGATGCAGTTATAGAAAAAATAGCAACCATAGCGCCTCTTCGCATTTGTGAGGGCGAAAAAATCAGTGGTGCTGCAACTTTGGGAAAAGCTATCACCCACAACGTACCTGCCACTTTTGAAGGGAACGATATATTTTCAAGTTCGGTCAGTCATTTGACGATTGATTTTGAAACGGTGATAAAAAAAGGTGTAAACAAAATACAAAAGCAAGCAGAAGATGCCCTAATAAAATATAGAGGTACGGAGAAAGAAGCGTTTATAAACAGTTGTTTGAACTGCATAAATTATATGAAAATTTGGCATAAAAGGTATTTAAATGCTCTGAAGGATTTGCCGGAGTACAAAGCAAATTATGAAAATCTAAAACATGTCCCATTTGAACCGGCTGCAAGTTTTTACGAGGCGGTGCAAAGTATTTGGTTTACCTTTGCATTTGTCCGTCTTTGTGGCAATTGGCCCGGAATAGGGCGAATTGACTGGCTGTTGGGTGATTTTCTGGAAAACGATTTAGCAAACGGCGTTTTGACCATCGATGAGGCGCGCGAAATACTGGCACACTTTTTCATTAAAGGTTGTGAATGGATTAAAGGTGGTAATTATGGTAGCGGAGATGCACAACATTATCAGAATATTATTCTTAGTGGTATTGATGAGAATGGAAAAGAAGTCACCAATCAAGTCACCTACCTTGTTTTAGATATACTAGAAGAACTTGGTATCAGTGATTTTCCGACCACCGTTCGTATCAATAAGAACACCGACAAGAAACTAATAAACCGTGTTGCCGAAATAATCCGTCTGGGCGGTGGTGTAATTGCAATATATAATGAGGATTTAATTATTGAATCGCTTACTCGTTATGAATATGAATTAAAAGAAGCAAGAAAATTTGCAAACGATGGGTGTTGGGAGGTGCAGATTCCCGGTAAAACATTTTTTGCATATATCCCTTTTGACGCCTTGTATATTTTACAAAACAATACACTGGATAATTACGATGAAAAAATTTATTTTTCAAATTTCGATTCGTTATACAACAAATTTATCAAAGACTTGAGACATGTGGTAGAGGGACTTGTTTTTGATAGAGATAAAAATAATTTTATTAATACGGCAATTCCCACTCGGGATTGGAAATGGAAACCCAAAACCCCATGTACGGTAGTTTCTCTTTTCGAACAAGGATGTATCAAAAATGGGATTTCTTACTTTGAGGGAGGTCCGATTTACAACGTTGTTTCGCCTCATATTGGCGGTTTGCCGGATGTTGTAAATAGTCTTTATGCAATTAAAAAACTGGTTTTTGATGAGCAAAAAGCAACCTTTAGCGAATTGATGCATGCGCTTAAAATCAATTGGGAAGACCACGAGGAACTAAGACAATACGCGCTTAATAAATACTCTTATTTTGGTAACGATAACGATGAAGTGGATTTTATTGCAAAAAATATCATAGATGATTTTGCAGATATTTGCGATGAAGTCGAAAATAGAAGTGCATGTAAAACCCCGGCAGGTGTCAGCACATTCGGTCGACAATTGGAGTGGTCACCAAGAAGGATGGCAACCGCTTATGGTAAAAGAGCCCACAATATATTGGCGGGCAATTTTTCACCCACTCCGGGTACTGATAAAGAGGGAGCGACTGCCATTATTAAATCGTATTGCAAGGCCGACTTGAAACGTACCGTATCGGGTGCGGCTTTGGATATTAAATTACTTCCGTCAGCTGTAAACGGTGAAAATGGAATTGAAACTATTGAATCCTTGATAAAAGGCTTTGTTGCACTCGGCGGGCATTTTATGCAATTGGATATTACAGATACCGAGCTTTTGAAAAAAGCACAAGAACATCCCGAAGAATATCAGAATCTTTCTGTTCGTGTGTCCGGCTGGAATGCTCGTTTTGTTACTCTCAGTAAAAATTGGCAAGATATGATTATAGCGCAAACAGGAAGTGAAGTGTAATGCGTATTGCCGATATCCAACGCTTTTGTATGCACAACGGCCCCGGAATCAGAACAACTGTATTTTTCAAGGGATGTCCGCTTCATTGCGAATGGTGTCATAATCCCGAAACCCAAAGCTGTAAAAAGGAACTTTTATTTTATAAAAATAAATGTATCGGTTGTGGAGCCTGCAATATCTGCGATAAAAAAGACTGCATCGTTTGCGGTGAGTGTGCTAAGAACTGTCCTACAGGAGCGAGAGAGATTGTTGGAAAAGAATACACGCCCGTGGAAGTCTATCGTCAGATACAAAAAGACAACGCTTTTTATGGTGAAAATGGTGGTGTTACATTTTCGGGCGGCGAGTGTATGATGCAAATAGACTCATTGACGGAAACACTTAAAATGTGTAAAGAAAACGGTATACATACCGCTGTTGATACTGCAGGGTTTGTACCATTTGAGAATTTTGAAAAAGTCCTGCCGTATACCGATTTGTTTTTATATGATATTAAAATCTTTGATTCAGTAAAGCATAAAAAACACACAGATGTAGACAATGAACTGATTCTCAGTAACCTGAAAAGGCTATTTGAAGTCGGTGCAAGAATATGGATTCGCATTCCAATCATTCCGTCAGTAAATGATAGCGTGGATGAAATGAAAAAAATCAAAACGTTTTTGGATGCGTGTGGCAGACCCGAAAAGACAGAACTTCTGCCGTATCATCCAATGGGCAAAAGCAAAAGTTATGCTCTTAGAAAAACTCAACACCCGTTCGGAATACCGAGTCCGGAAAAAATGAAAATGCTTAGAGAAATCTTCAAGTAAACACAAGTATAGATTCCCTTTAATCATAAATAATAGTATCACGATTTGAAAATTTTGTTGTAGGAGCTGGTGCCCACGACAGCCCGTTTTATATTCGGCGTTTTATGGGACGTCGAAGGCGCCGTCCCCTACGAAATGTGATAAGGAAATTTTATTTTATATGAAAGCAACAGGTATAGTTCGTAGAATAGAGGCTCGTGTTATAATAACACAAAAGTCGCTTAAAGCCGTATAAACACTGGGGTTTTCACTGTTTTTTGTCCAAAAAATTTTCGTGAAAATCGGCTATTTTAGACTTAAAACTCGAAGGGAGGGTCGTTTTTCACTGTTCTGGGCAGCTAAAACTAAAGATTCAAACTGTCACGAAGCCGGATGAGTTATAGACTTATCCGGTTATTTATTTGAACTTGTGTTTTTAAAAATGGTTATATGTAGATTGAATGAGAAAGATATTTTATAAGATTACTGCAAAAACTTGACTATAACAATGGAGCGTGTTATAATAAATAAAATAATAAATGTAAAAGGAACCAGCTGTCTGCAGAGGAAGTTGGTTCCTTTTTGTTTTATAACAGTAAACTTAGGATGTATGATGAATTTATGAAAAAACAACGACTTGGGGTGCCTACGACACACATTATATTGCTGAGCTTTTTGGTAGCGATATTGATAGGTGCAGTGTTACTTGCATTACCGATCAGTTCGGCTGATGGGAAACCGACTCCATTTTTAGATGCACTTTTCACCGCAACAACCTCCACCTGTGTTACAGGCTTGGTAGTAACACCGACCGTTTCCTCTTGGAGTGTTTTCGGACAGATTGTAATTTTGATATTGATTCAGATTGGCGGTCTTGGTGTTATAACCATTATGTCGGGACTGATGATACTCCTGCACAAGAAAATGGGTATCGGTGACAGACTGCTCTTGCAAGATGCATTTAATCTGAATTCGCTTTCGGGGCTTATTCGTTTTGTAAAAAAGGTTGTGGCAGGAACATTGATTATAGAAGGTCTTGGTGCCTTGCTGTATATGATAGTATTTGTCCCCGAATTTGGTGCAAAAGGAATATGGATATCGATATTTACTTCTGTTTCGGCTTTTTGTAATGCGGGTATTGATATTATTGCCGAAAACAGTCTTTGCAATTATGCGCTCAATCCTATTATCAATATCGTCACCTGCGGATTGATTGTTTTAGGCGGTATCGGTTATATCGTTTGGTGGGATGTGCTCAGGGTACTGAAGAAAGTCCGACCAAAGAAAGTAAAATTGTTCAGAGATCTTACCCTACACAGTAAAATTGCTATCACAGCAACCTTAATTTTGATTTTTGTGGGTGCCATTTTGATTCTTGCGTTTGAGTACAATAATCCGCAAACATTGAATGACTACACGTTGCCACAGAAAATTGGGGCTTCTGTATTTCAATCAGTTACAACAAGAACCGCTGGCTTTGCAACGATACCCCAAGAAAATCTTACAAACGCAAGCTCTATCGTATGTTTACTGTTGATGTTTATCGGTGGTTCACCCGTTGGTACAGCCGGTGGAATTAAAACAGTTACCTTTGCTGTACTTATTGCCTCGGCATTTACCTCTATTCGCAACAAAGAGGATACCGAAGTGTTTGGCAGACGACTCACAAAACAAACTGTCAGCAAAGCGGTTGCTGTTACCTGTATGTCTTTTATCATTATGTTTGCTTCAACGGTTTTGCTTTCTGCCGTAACAGATGCAAACGCACTGGATATTGTTTTTGAAACCGTCAGTGCAACGGCAACCGTAGGTCTTACAAGAAACCTTACTACCTCTCTTGACAGTATCGGTAAACTTATTATTATCATAACGATGTATCTTGGCAGAGTAGGCCCTATATCGTTAGCTGTTGCATTTAAACGAAGTAAAGATAATCAAAATATCGTAAGAAACCCAATTGAAGAAATCAGTGTGGGATAAGAAGGGATAAATATTATGAGTATCAATAAAACCTATGCCGTGTTAGGTCTCGGCAGATACGGAAGAGCTGTTGCAGAAGAGCTTGTAAATAACGGTGCAGAAGTATTGGCGGTTGACATTGATCAAAACAATGTCAATAACGCCATTGAAACAATCCCCGTATGCAAATGCGCCGATATTACAGAGCCGGAAGCAATTAAAAGACTCGGTATATCTAATATTGACGTTGTCGTTGTTGCTATGGCAAGTAATCTTGAAGCCAGCGTTATGGCTGTAACTCTTTGTAAAGAAGCAGATGTTCCTACCGTTATCGTTAAGTGCGGCAATGAAATGCATCAAAAGATTTTAAGCCGTGTGGGGGCCGACAGGGTGATTTTCCCCGAAAAAGAATCTGGAACAAGACTTGCCAAGAATCTGCTTACATCAGGCTTTTCGGAAATGATAGAGCTTTCCGATGAAGTATCTATGGTAGAAATAGATGTAAGAGATGAATGGGTTGGTAAAACACTGATAGAACTGAGTTTGCGCAAAAAATATTCTATCAATGTAGTAGCAGTACGAAGCGGTGATAAAATCAGTACAATGGTTGATCCTGCGCTTCCGCTTGAAAAAGGCATGCAGTTAATTGTTATTGCGAATATCTCGAAATTGCAAAAATTAAAATGATTAAGAGGTATGAAAATGAAGAAGACGATAGCGCCCATTGTAGTAACTATACTTATCGTTTTGTATTACGTTGTTTACTTTAGCTTTTTAATCTCACTGCTTGAAGGTGTATGGAAGTATGCGTTAGGCATTATTCCTTTGGCATTTTCCGCAGTAATGGTCAAAGTTTGCATAGAAAGAATAAATGAAATAAAGAAGGGTGAAGAAGATGATCTTAGTAAATACTGATTACATCAGCGGCAAAGAACTCGAAATGTTAGGTCTTGTAAAAGGAAGTACTATTCAGTCAAAACACATAGGAAAGGATATTTCTCAAAGTTTTAAAACATTAGTTGGTGGCGAACTAAAATCCTATAATGAGATGATGAATGAAGCTCGTGCTCTTGCTACAAAGAGAATGGTTGCAGAAGCTGAAGTTCTCGGTGCGGATGCCATAGTCAATATTCGTTATGCTTCATCTGCTATTATGCAGGGTGCAGCCGAAGTTATTGCATACGGAACGGCGGTTAAAGTTATTCAAAAATAATCTGTTTTTAGATGTAAAAACAGATGTGTTTTCGAAAGGGGCGGTGACTTAAAAAAGTCATCGCCTTTTTCATATATCGATTTCAAAATTTAAAAACAATTGGAAATTCTACTCATAATTTCTACAAAAAGTGCGATACTAATATCACATTAAAATTGTAAAAAGAGGAGATTTATATAATATGAAAGCCACTGGAATTGTTAGAAGAATCGACGACCTTGGTCGTGTGGTTATACCAAAAGAAATCAGACGTGTTCTTCGCATAAGGGATGGAGACCCGCTTGAGATTTACACTGCCGGAGACGGTGAGGTTATTTTCAAAAAATATTCCCCCATCGGAGAACTTGCGCCAATTGCGGTGCAGTATGCCGAGGCTATGATTAAGCACAGTTCTTTACCGGTCATTATTTGCGACCGTGACCATTGTATTGCGGCGGCAGGCATTACACGTCGTGAGGTTTTGGAACGCCGTGTGTCGAATAAGGTTGAGGAGCTTATGGAATCGCGAGCTTCATTCATTTACGGTTCATCACAGGGCGAAGCCCCTGAGGCACTAGAGGGCTTTGACCGAAAAGCCTTGATAGCTATTCCGATTTTGAGTGCGGGTGATATAACCGGTGTTGTTATGATGCTTAACTCCGAAGACGGCGTCAAGCCTTCTGAAACCGATATTTCATTAGCTAAGGTTGCTGCTTCGTTTTTAGGTAAACAGATGGAGGAATAGACAGTGAATATTGTTTCAAAACAGGAATACTCCAAAATGGTATCAGCAGCATCAAAACCGTCACCTATTATTAAGGATACCTTAATTGCTTTTTTCGTCGGCGGCGGAATTTGTGTTTTAGGTCAATTGATGCTGGTGGGGTATCAATTGACTTCGCTTGACCTCAAAAGTGCGAAAAATATGGTATCGGTGTCGCTGATTTTCATTGCAGCTGTACTGACCGGTTTCGGAGTTTTTGATAAAATTGCAAAATATGCCGGAGCAGGAACTTTAGTACCGATTACAGGCTTTGCTAATTCTATTGTGTCACCTGCAATCGAGTATAAAACTGAGGGGCAAATTTTAGGGCTCGGTGCTAAGATGTTCACCATTGCCGGTCCGGTTTTGGTTTACGGTATTTCCGCCAGTGCAATTTACGGGGTTATTTATTGGGCAATTCAATATTTCTTTTAATAAAAAAGGCCCTTGTGTAAAGGGTGAAAAAAAGCTTGACCAATCGGTCAAGCCTTTTTTAAATTTCATTTTATAACAAATCTTTTATATCCATAAATTTTTTGTTTTTTAATACCTTAATCTAACATTATGGTTGTTGTGTTTTCAGGAAATAATATTAATGTAAAGTTTGAAAAGGGGTGAGAAAATGAAAAATGTTATGAATTTTGCAAAGGGAATGGGAACAGGAATTGTGGCAGGAATGGCAATGGCAGGTGCTATAAAATATGCTGCCGACCATAATCGCAAATTTAAGCGCAGTACAGGCAAGGCAACCAAAGCAATGTCAAATATCATTGAGGATATTCAGTCATTATTAAATTAAAATGACAAAACGCGGGACACTCAAGTGACTGTCTCGCGTTTTTGCGGTATTAATTATTCGCTTTTTAATGCTCTTTCAAGCCAAATCGCACCGATGTCCATTGCGGCGTATAGACCGGTTTTATCACTTTTTTTAATTATTCTGTCCTTAGCCGGAACCTCCGGGTCAGATGAAATGAGTTGTACTGTAACCTTATCAGCAACCTCAACTCCGCCGACATCTTTTGTGGAATTAATCTTAATCATAACAATATACTTATCTTCGGTACTGCCGTAGTAAATAATATCCTTGTTTCTTACCAGCGGGCGTCCCTTATAGGTTAAAAATTCGTCAGCCATATTGCGTTTCTCCTTTAGGATTTTAATTTTAAAATATTATATCACAAAACTAAAAGCGAAAGCTTTTATAGCGGCAAAGCCGCATGCCACATCGCAATGTGGCAGTTTTAGTGATTCAGTGTTCTCAAACAAAAATCGCAGATTTTTAAATGCTTAAGCATTTCGGCGGCGTGCCACCGCCTTCGGTTTGAGGTTATTATACCACAAAACCGTATTTCTGTAAAGATTAATTTTTATAAGTATATTTGGTAATGTCGGTTATTGATATTAGTATAAAAGCGGCAATGTTTATATGAATATTAAAATAAGAAAACGCACCAAAATCGAATCAACGATTAGGGTGCGTTTTTAAAATTTTAAAAATTATTTTTTATAACACAGTTTACCTTTAACAAACACAGCCGTAACCTGAAAATCTTTATCCATAATTACAATATCGGCATCCTTGCCTTTTTCGATACTGCCTTTACGGTCATCGATATTCATAATTCTTGCAGGTGTTAAAGAAAGCATTTTAACCGTGTCAACTAACGGGATTCCATACCTTAAATGTGCAACACGTAATGCATTGTCCATAGTGCCGATGCTTCCGGCATAGCTTGAAAGGTCAGTTAATTGGGCAACCTCGTTTTTTATAACAACGGGCACACCTCCAACCTTACCGCCGAGTATACTGGTTGTACAGTTAGTTCCGGCAGCACGCATAGCGTCGGTTATAAGGGCCGTTTTGTCGGCACCTTTTATTTTGTATGCAAGAAGCATATGCTCCTTCGGAATATGTCTTCCGTCGGCAATAAGTTCAATCGTGATGTCATCACGTAAAAATGTTGCTTCGTTTACTCCGGAATAAACCATACCGTCTATTTTTTGACCGGTTGTTGTTGCACTGTAGAAATGTGTTATATGGGTAAAGCCCATATCAAAAGCACGGTTTGCGTCATCAGCGACAGCACTTGTGTGAGCAACAGAGGCCAGAATATTGTTCTCCTTCATTACTTCGGCGAACACATCTGTTCCTTCAAGTTCAGGAGCCTCATCCCAACGCTTGATATTACCTTCGCCGTAGGCTATGATTTCTTCAAGAAATTCTCTTGTAGGATAGCGTTGTTCACTAACCGGCTGAGCACCTCTGCCTTTTGCCGAAAAGAACGGTCCTTCTAAATGAAGGCCGAGCAGTTCAGCACCGTCGGTATTCATTTTTTTGGCTTGCTTGTATGCATCAATGGCCTTTAACAGCAATTCATCGGGGCAGGTCATAGTCGTAGCATATAAGCCGGTAGTTCCGAATTTACAGTGGGCTTTTGCAGCCTCGCATACTGATTCGGCATCGCCGTCCATAAAATCGAAACCGCCACCGCCGTGTACATGAAGGTCAATAAAACCGGGTAATATGTAACCATCGGTCGCATCTATTTCTGCGACTTCATTTGAATGAGCCTCACCTATATCGGCTATAACTCCGTCTTCAACAGTAACATATCCGTTTTCTATTATGCCGTCCTTTAGGACAACTTTTCCGTTTGCAATACGTAATTTCATTGAATCACTCACTTATTAGAAAGGTAATTCGGTAACATTCTTAGAAACCATCAAAAGTGCATCGGGATGGTTTTGTGCGAAAGAAATGGGATAAGCAGATGTTACTTCACCGCAGCAAGCATGTCTGATTACAGAACGCTGCATATCAAGCATCATAGAGAAGCGAAGTTTTCTAGCACCGAGAATTTCTTTCATACCTACACTGATAGCCTTTTTGGCAATGGTCTCAACAGCACCGCCGTGACTGAGAATAGCGTCCTTAATGCGGGTTTCCGGGCTCAAGGTGACTATACGGGTGGGTTGTGCAGCAAATTCTTCGTTAGAAAGCTCAGGTTCCGGCTCGTTAAAGGCAATGTGACCGTTAAGCGCAATGCCGCCCAAAACCATATCTACGCCACCGAGTTCCTCAATAATTTGACCGATTTTTTCGGGACAATTGGGGTCGGGGAATATTCTCTGTTCCTCAGGCATAACAAGCTCGGGCTTAACACGGCTATATAACAAGGTGTTCATCCAGTTATGGAAAGAGAATTTATCATCAGGATTAATCCACTGACCATCATCGGTTAAGTACTCATCCATATTTATAATCCAAGTGTTTTTAAGACTTACGTTTCTTTCGTTAACCAAACGAGCAAATATCGGATACTGCTCGGTGGGGCCACAAGGACAAATAAATACAGTCTTTTTACCCTTGTTGTTGTTTTCAATAATTTCGGTGAGCATTTGCATAGCATACTCATAATGTACTTCGCCCGGGTTGTTCATAACCAAAAGGGGAATTTTTGTTTCCTTTTCGAGCTCCTGGGGTGTGATTTTGTAAATGTTTTGTGCCATTTTTGTATCCTCCAATATTTTTTTATTTGATTCTACCATATAGGGTAAGTTTTTTAAATGCATAAAACGGCTGACAAGTAGGACAATTTTGCTACGTCATTTTACTTAACCGAAGATTTACAATTGCGGTTTTATAAAAACGTTAGTCATTAAAGAGAGTGAACCGAGGGAGATGAACACTGTAATGAAGTTTAGAATAACATTTATATTCAAGAGATAAAATCAGTAAACCTCAACAATAATTCCACTCTCAGGGGGCATTTTTACGGTGAGTTTATTTCCGTCTAAAACTGCAGTTGAGTTTGTCTTAACAGGATAAGCAATTTTGCAGTTTTTGGCTGACTTCGGCAAGGTCATAGTAATAGAATCAGAATCCTTCAATCTTGTTACACAGACATACATTTTTTCAGCTGATTCATATCCGCATGCCGTGAAATTGTCTTCAAAGTGCACCAGACCAAGAGGGAAAAAGGGTTTTAAGGTTGGTATTTCAGAACGGATGCTTTTATAGTAGTTTATAGCTTCTTTAACTAAATTTACATTTTCTTCGCTCAAAAAGGCAGTTTCTCCACTTAAATGAATTCGTTTAAATGCTGAGTTTACCATATTTAATGCAACAGTTTCGGCACTGTCGCTTCTCAAGGGAATACTCCAAACTGCTGCTTGCTCAGGGATTACTGCAGTTGCAGACATTGCTGCAATCGCGGCTGTCGGTCTGCAATTTGAAGCATCGGTAAGTGACTGGAGTGAGAAATGGGTAAGTGTTTTATAATCCATTCGCATACCGCCGCTTGAACAACTCTCAATCATTAAATCGGGATAGCGTGTATAGAGGTTATCTACCCAATCAATGTATGCGGCTGCGGCTTTTTCAAGACCGTCACCAAAGCTATCGGCATCAGTTTCAGTTCCGACACCGGGATCAATATTATAATCAAACTTAAAATATCCGATGCCGTAGTCTTTAACGAGCCTGTCAACAACACTATCAAGATGTTGTCTTACTGTTTCACTTCTGAAATCAAGCTGGTATCTTCCGTGGTCAACAACTCGTTTGCCGTGTCGCATAAAAAAGCAGGAGTCATCGAAGGTTTTTGCAAGAGGACAGTTTATTCCCATTGATTCAGGTTCGAGCCAAATGCCGGGAATCATACCCTTGTCTTTTATAGCATCGAAAACCTCTTTCATACCGTTAATAAAGCGTCTTTCACAAACGTTCCATTCTCCGACAGTATCCCACCAGTTACCGTCGGCATACCATCCGGCATCCATACAGTAAATTTCAACGCCGACTTTCGCAGCAGCATCTATAACCGGCAATTCTTTTTCGGTGGTAGGGTCGGCATTAAGGCACATCATATAGTCGTTAAAAATAACCGGCAGATTGCTGTTATATTTATTTTTGTATGAAATTTTTCTACGATATTCTGTCATTTCTGCAACGGCATTGTCAAAACTGTCGGCAACCGAAATCGCAGAAAAAGGCGTAATATAACTTTCGCCCGGCATTAAAATTTTCCACCAACCGTTTTCTTGCTCACAGGGACCGCTTAATTTGACATATAATTTTGTTTTGATATCACTGATTTCCCAGTTCCAAGAGTGGTTGTTTTCGATTTGCCAAAGGAATGTATCTTCGGTTCCTTTTAAGCATCCCATTGGTAAATGCTCTTTTGTAGACCATGTTCCCGTGTTCGAAACGGCAATTCTTTTGGTAGAAAAACTAGAAACGGGGCTGTAGCCTAATTCATTCAAACGATATGAACGCCAGTCCAGCTCTCTCATCCAGCCGTTGTGAGGGATAAGTACTTCGGTGGCGGTCAGTCCATTCATACAAAAAGAACTTATATACTCAAGACCTACGGGTTCTTTTGAAATATTTTGCACCTCGGCAAAGGCTCGGAATGTTTTCAAATCATCAAAAAATACATAATGCTGTTTAACCGAGATTTTGTCGTTTTCCAGTTGCAATACAATTTCATTTTCAGTTTCGGTATGGCCTTTATAGAATATGTCAAAATTACCTGTATGTTTAGCACCGTGGTGGTCATTAGGGTTTGAACCGGTAGTTTGAACCTCAACGGCGGTCAATAAAACTCCGGTAGGGAAGCTGTAATCAGCATTAGTGCCAATATGTTCAAATATCAGATGACCGTCATTGTCAATATTAAAATCAAAATGAATGCCGTTTTTTAAGAATGATAATTTCTCCATAAAATACACCTCTGAAAGCACAGAATAATAAGAGCCGTACTCGTAATTATTACTGTTTTAATATGTTTAACTACATATAACAGTATAATCATAAACCTTGGTAAAGTCAAGCGTTGAAAACGCGAAAATCGAGATGATTTATCGAGGCAAATCACCTCAAATTATTGCGTGTTTGACATTTATTTTCAGTGAAACAAGGATACAAAATTCAGTACGGGACACTTTGATTTTCAGATTGTAACTTTTTAAAATTTAAAGAAAAAATCTCTCAAACCCGTATAATTTGGTTTGAGAGAAGGTGGTGCGGATAACAGGAATCGAACCTGCACCGAGTTGCCCCGACTAGAACCTGAATTTCATAAAAGGGTGTGCCGATAAGTTCCTTTGAGTCCCTTGCAGTCCCCTGCGAAACCCTTTATTTATGCGGCTTTTTGAATAAAATTGCCACAAAGCCACTAACCGTGCACTCTGCACGGTTTTTCTCATTTTTCGGATATTTGTTAGAACAAATTTAGAAGCATTTGATTAGAACTGTGTTCTAATTCAAGGCTTTTTTCATCCCAAAACGCCATTATATATG
>JAZSCC010000045.1:0-6293 GCA_045602685.1 Acutalibacteraceae bacterium
ACGGCATACAATATGATTTTAGAGGCTGAACGGCAGGGCTTAATAAACAAGGATACCGTTATTGTTGAACCGACAAGCGGAAACCAGGGAATAGGTTTGGCGTTGGTCGGTGCCGTCAGAGGATATAAACTTAAAATTATTATGCCTGATTCGGTTAGCGAGGAGCGGCGCAAGCTTGTTAATCACTACGGTGCCGAGGTTATATTGGTGCATGATGCGGGTAATATCGGTGAGTGTATTGACCAATGTGTTAAATTGGCATTGAAAATGCGGGATGAAAACCCTAATGTTTTTGTGCCTCAGCAGTTTGAAAATCCTGCAAATCCGGCTATTCAAAGACAACAAACCGCAAAAGAAATTTTGGATGCGGTTAATGGGTCTATTGACGGATTTTGCTCAGGTATCGGTACCGGCGGTACAATTACCGGTATAGGTGAGGTATTAAAGGCGGCTAATCCTCAAATGACAATCTGGGCGGTTGAACCCGAAAATGCCGCAATGCTTTCGGGCGGCAGTATCGGTACACATATTCAAATGGGTATCGGCGACGGCGTAATACCGCCTATTTTGAACCTCAATATTTATGAAGAAATTTGTATTATTAATGATGACGAGGCGCTGAATACCGCTAAAGAGCTTGCTTCAAAAGAGGGCATAATGTGCGGAATTTCGAGTGGTACCAACGTTGCCGCCGCAATGAAGTTGGCAAAGAAGTTGGGTAAAGGCAAAACGGTTGTAACAGTTTTGCCTGATACCGCAGAGAGATACTTTTCCACACCGCTTTTTGAATAATTATATTAATAAGTCGAGCAGATTACCTGCTCGGCTTATTTGCAATTTTTTATCGGTGTTAAATTTTGGCTGTTAGGTAACTAAACGAAACCTTCTTGCATAGTATGAATTGAGGACAAACTCCTCTAATTTATAACATCAAGGATGGTTTCTGATGAGAAACGAATATGGCAGTTGTAGTTCCTGCAGCGCCTGTTTTTGGCTTATTCCCGGTGTGTTAATTGCATTGCTTTTTGCAGTTATCGGGCTTTTGGTAGGTTCGGTTATTGCCGCAACAGTTATCGCTAATCTTGCTGCTTTTATTATTCTTGCAGTTATATTGGCAGTGCTGTTGGGAATTTGGGCGGTAATAAGAATTTGCCGTTGCAGAGGTTATTAAACCCTACAGTTTAAGCCGTCACCCAATAGGGTGGCGGCTTTCTTTTAATAATATAATTGACTTAATATTTTGGTTTTGATATACTAATTATATAAATAAAAAAAGGTGATAAACATGAAATTACTTATGCACACCTGTTGTGCTCCGTGTTCAATAATGTGTATTGACACTCTTAGAAGAGAGGGTATTGAGCCGGTGCTTTATTGGTATAATCCCAACATTCACCCGATGAAAGAGTATAAAATGCGGAAAAACACTTTAGTTGAGTACGCTAAAGTGATTGATGCCAAGTTGATAGTGGAAAATGAGTATGGTTTAAGAGGGTTCATTGAGGGAGTTTATCCCGATTTTGATAACCGTTGCGGTTTTTGTTACCGTATCAGACTTGAACAGACGGCAAAATATGCTGCTGAAAACGGCTTTGATTCATTTACTTCGACTTTGTTTGTTAGTCCTTATCAGAATCACGATTTACTTATAAAAACTGCACGCTTAGCGGCAGAAAAGTACGGTGTTGAGTTTTTGTACCGTGACTTCAGACCGTTTTTTAAGGAGGGGCAGGATAAAGCACGCGAGTTGGAACTTTATATGCAAAAGTATTGCGGTTGTATTTTCAGTGAGGAAGACCGTTACATTAAACGAAAAAACAGGTAATTATTCATTTAAAATGAGTTTTCGGCATATTCTTTTTGTGAAAGGGTGTGCCGATTATGTTTTTTCGGAAAGTTTTTTGTATAGGATTGGTTTGTATTTTTCTTTGCTTATCGGTTTCTGTCTTTGCTGATGAAGCTCCTGCCACCGAGGTGAACAGCAACGTCGTTACTGAGTACAACTCGGTCGATTTAAAGGAGCCTATTGTGTTTGATGCTACAGAAACTGTGGCAGGAGTGGGCGAAAAATTGGAAATACCTGCGAAATCCTGCATTTTAATGGAGGTAAACACCGGTGAGATTTTATATGAGTCAGAAAGCCATTTAAAACTACCTCCGGCTTCAATTACAAAGGTTATGGCATTGCTTTTGGTTATGGAAGCTATTGACGCCGGTCAGCTTAGTCTTGATACGATGCTTACGGCAAGCCCGTATGCCTGTTCTATGGGCGGTTCGCAGATTTGGCTTGAACCTAATGAACAGATGTCGGTTAACGACCTGCTTAAAGCTGCCGTTATAGGAAGTGCCAACGATGCTACAGTTATGTTGGGGGAGGCCTTGGCCGGCAGTGAGGAAGGCTTTGTTGCCATGATGAACGAACGTGCAGGTCAGTTAGGGTTGACCGACACGACCTTTTTAAACAGTACGGGTTTGGATGCAGATGGCCATGTGACCAGTGCTCACGATATTGCGGTAATGTCACGCGAGCTTATAAAGCATGAACTTATCAAAAATTATTCAACTGTTTGGATGGACTCATTGCGCGGCGGAGAGTCTGAATTGGTAAATACCAATAAGCTTGTTCGGTTTTATCAAGGCTGTACCGGTCTTAAAACAGGAACAACCTCGGGAGCAGGAGCATGCTTGAGCGCCACTGCCGAGCGTGATGGTTTGGAGTTAGTGGCTGTAGTAATGGGTGCGGCAAATTCCAATGACCGTTTTAACTCAGCCAGAAAATTGCTTGATTACGGTTTTGCTAATTATACGTTTGTAACCGTTACTGTATCACCTGAGGATTTGCGAGAAATTCCCATTTCGGGAGGAACGCTTAACAGAGTTGCTTCTGTTTGCAACGAGGAAAAGGGCTTTCTTATAGAAAAGAAAAACCTCAAAACCTTAACTACTGAAACCGAACTGCCCAAAACATTGAAAGCACCGATTTCAAAAGGTCAGCAAATCGGAGTTACACGTGTTTTTTCAGACGGAAGGGAAATAGGCACCGTGAAAATTGTCGCAAAAGAGGGGGTTGAAAAGCTAACCTTTGGATATTCTTTTAAAATTCTGTTAAAAAACATATTTTATATGTAATCTTTTTAAAATACAGTTGAAAAAGTTAGTGAGGTATTGTATAATAATTACAAAGAATAGGCAGTTTGGATGTTGTAACACTCTTGTTGCCTAACATATAGAATTACCCTCGAAAGGATTGTTCAGGATGTCTATCAAATTTAAGGACGGATATGCTAAAGAATTTTTGGCCGAAGACGATTATTTAGGTATTAAGTCTCACGTATCCGCTGCTCATAAAATGTTGGAAGACCGTGATGGTCTCGGTAATGATTTCTTGGGTTGGGTTGACCTTCCGGTTGACTATGACAAAGAGGAATTTGCCCGTATTAAAAAGGCTGCAGAAAAAATCATCAGTGATACCGATGTATTTATTGTTATCGGTATCGGCGGTTCATATTTGGGTGCCCGTGCCGCAATTGAGTTTTTGAAGTCGCCTTTATATAACAATCTGCCCAAAAATACACCTGATATTTATTTTGCAGGTAACAGTATCAGCGGTTCTGCAATTCAGGATTTATTAAAAATTTGTGAGGGCAAGCGCGTTTCAGTTAATGTTATTTCAAAATCCGGTACTACCACCGAGCCGGCCATTGCTTTCAGAATTTTCAGAGAGTATCTTGAAAACCGTTACGGACACGAGGAAGCAGTAAATCGTATTTACTGTACAACCGATAAGGCAAGAGGTACATTAAAGCAGTTGGCTGATGAGGAAGGCTATGAAAGTTTTGTAGTCCCTGATGATGTCGGTGGCCGTTTTTCTGTACTTACTGCAGTAGGTCTTCTTCCTATTGCTGTTGCCGGTGCTGATATTGATGCGCTCATGTTGGGTGCACAGAAAGCTCGCGATGAATATGCAACGGATGATATTGAGGCCAATGATTGCTATAAGTATGCTGCACTTCGCAACTGTTTTTATCGTAAAGGTAAAGAAGTTGAGCTTTTAGTTTCTTACGAGCCGCGTTTTACTATGATGGCTGAATGGTTCAAACAGCTTTACGGTGAGAGTGAGGGTAAGGATGGCAAAGGATTGTTTCCTGCATCGGTCACATTTTCGACCGACTTACATTCAATGGGCCAGTACATTCAGGACGGACGACGTTTAATGTTTGAAACGGTTGTAACCATTGGTGATTGCGGTTCGGATACAATTATTAAGGAAGATGCAGTTAACGGTGACGGGCTGAACTTCTTGGCCGGCAAGCCTATGTCGTTTGTCAATCAAAAGGCTTTTGAAGGAACTGTGCTTGCGCATACTGACGGCGGTGTGCCTAATCTTGTTATTGAGGTCAGCAAGGCTGACGAAGAAAACCTGGGACGCTTGATTTATTTCTTTGAGAAAGCCTGTGCTATTTCGGGTTATATGCTTGGTGTTAATCCATTTAACCAGCCCGGTGTTGAGAGCTATAAGAAAAATATGTTTGCAATGCTCGGCAAGCCAGGGTTTGAGGACTTAAAGGCTGACCTTGAAGCACGTATTAAGTAATTGTATACCGGGTTAAGACCTGCTAATTTACGGAAATAACCGCTTTTGCGGTGAAATATAAAGGAGTTGTTTGTATGTTAAAATTGATTATCGGTAAAAAAGGCAGCGGTAAGACTAAAAAGCTTATTGATGCTGTTACGGCGGCCGCCGATGCATCTAACGGCAGCGTTGCTTGCATCGAAAAGAGTTCCACCCTTACCTTAAATATTACCCATCGCGTTCGTTTGGTTGATGCTGACCATTATGGAATTTCGGGATATGACCAGTTTTACGGTTTCATCGCCGGTATGTGTGCATCGAACTATGATATTACCCACATCGGTATTGATGCAATTCTTCGTATTGCTAACCGTAATTATGATGAACTTGCAACATTTTTAGAAAAATTAAATGCACTGTCAAAGGATGCTAATACCGAGTTTATTATAACTATTTCGGCTGATAAATCGGAGTTACCTGAATCTATTTTTAAGATTGCAGAAGAAATGTAAATTTATCACATTTGCACACCGCACAATGAAAATTGTGCGGTGTTTTGTGGCATTTAGAGGAAAATGCAAAAAAGTCAGCAAGCGCTGAAAATTACACTTGACAAAGCGTAATACAATAGATATAATAATCTGTGTGACAATTTGAGGTGAGTGGATATGGTTCTTGATTTAAGGTCACTTTTTTTGAATGACGGGCAGAGCCGTCCGCTCGATTGCAGGTTTGATTTAAGCGAGGTTGAGTTTTTCGGGGATTATCCGTTAAAATCGCCTGTCTCTGTAAAGGGGAATGTGTTTAGTCGGGCCGGCATTGTAACACTATCGGTCGAATGTGACTGTGAGTATACTGCACCGTGTGACCGTTGCGGTAATGTTGCAGTAAAACACTATTCGGTGCCGATAGAGCGTGTGCTCGTTGCCGAACTCGAAAACGATGAGGATGACGAGATGATTCTCTTGCAGGATTATAAGCTGGATTTGGACGAGCTCGTATATACCGAGGTTGTTCTGAATCTTCCCTATAAGCATTTGTGTCAAGAGGATTGTAAAGGATTGTGCCAAGTTTGCGGGAAAAACCTGAATGACGGTCCTTGTGGCTGTGCTACCAAGACAGGTGACCCGAGATGGCAGGCACTGTCTAAACTTTTAGAGAATGAATGAGTATTTTTAAGGAGGCGCTGAAAAATGGCAGTACCGAAGAGAAAAACTTCTAAAGCAAGAAAGAACAAAAGACGTTCTAATGTATGGAAAATGAGTGCTCCGACACTGGTAAAGTGCAGTCACTGCGGCGAGTATAAGAGACCTCACAGAGTTTGCCCTGCTTGCGGATTCTATAACGACCGTGAAGTAGTTAAGGTTGAAGCTTAATTAGGAGCGAAAGCTAACAGGGAAGGAGTTATCCTTCCCTTTCTTTTTTAAAACATAAAAGGCAGGTGGCGAAGGTTGGCAGTTGTCATTAAGGGCGTAGAAAAGGGCTCAGCAGCTTTTAAAGTGGGTATTAAGCCGGGCGAAATACTTTGTGAAATTAATGGCAAGAAGATAGTTGATGTTTTGGATTATAGATTTTATCAAAACGAAACCGAACTTTCGGTTAAGTTGCAGTCTGACGACGGCACTGTGCGTTTTGTTACGGTTAAAAAGCCTGAGTATGACGAGTTAGGATTGGAGTTTGAAACCTATTTAATGGATAAACAACATTCCTGCAAAAATAA
>JAZSCC010000046.1:0-1566 GCA_045602685.1 Acutalibacteraceae bacterium
AAGTGAGTTTATCGAAATGGCGTCACGCTTGATTTACCTGAAAACCGTCAGCCTTTTACCTAAGCATGATGAGGCTGAACAGTTAAAGGAAGAACTCACTGAGGAACTGATGGAATACGAGCGTTGCCGCCGTGCCGCAAAGCTTTTGGGAACTATGACTGATGGGTTTGATTTGTTTGTGAAAATCCCTGAAAAAATAGAGTATGACAAAACCTATCAAAATGTTCACGAAAAAGAACTTGTGCTCTCTGCATATATTGCAGCTATTGGCAGAGGTCAAAGAAAGCTTCCTCCTCCAACAACCGTATTCAGTCGAATTGTTGCGCGTAAAATTGTTTCAGTTTCCTCTAAGATTATTTTCGTTATGAAAAATTTGATGAGGGGCGGAAAGAAAAAAATGAGCGGACTGTTCAGTTCTGCACAGAGCCGTTCAGAATTGGTTGCAACGTTTTTAGCCGTATTAGAATTATGTAAGGCTAATCGTGTTCATTTGGATGGTGAAGGCGATAATTTGGAAATCACTATGGTGAGAGGTAATAAAAAATGACGTTAAATGAAATGGTACCGGCATTTGAAGCAATACTTTTTGCTTCCGGTGAGCCGGTGGAAATTGATAAGTTTTCTGAGGTTTTTAAAATTGACAACGAAACTGTTGAGAGTATTATGGATATGCTTTCTGACCGGCTTGATAATTCAGGCAGTGCAGTAAAACTTGTAAGACTTGATTTTTGCTATCAACTTTGTACCCGTAAAGAATATGCTGAACATATTCGTTCGGTGCTTGATTTAAGAAGAAAAGCGCCACTATCACAGGCTTCATTAGAGGTTTTGGCAGTTATAGCATATAATCAACCGGTAACCAAAGCATATATTGAACAGGTTAGAGGTGTTGATTGTTCAGGAGTTGTTTCAACACTTGTTGAAAAAGGTTTGTTAGAGGAAAAGGGCAGACTTGAACTTCCGGGCAGACCGCTTTTATACGGCACAACAGCTAACTTTTTGCGCTGCTTTGGTTTAAAAAGCTTGGACGAGCTTCCTGATGTGCCGAGTGATGAAACTGTTGAAGATGCCAACGGTCAGTTAAAAATGTTATCGGCTGAGGTTATGGAATTGGCAAAAAACATTAGTGCTGAGGCAGATGCATTGGCTGACGATATGCTACCGGAGGAAGTTTAATTGATTGCGATTTATATAATCGGCGGAATTTTGGCCTTTTTGCTGTTTCTGTTGCTTTCAAGTGTTACTTTTGTTGGTTTTGTTAATGAAGATACTAATATTAAGATTGGTTATTTATTTTTTAGAAAAACAGTTGTTCCGAAACCTCAAAATTCAGAAAAAAATAAAATTTCCGATAATAGTGTAAATAAATTTGGCAAAATCCGTGAAATGATTGATAAAAACGGCATTATTGCTACAATACGTGATTTGGCAAGTGCCGTTAAAGTGATTTTGATTAAAGCAGGAAAAACAGTTAAACATATTCGTGTTAAGAAATTTGAATGTGTAATTACCGTTGCGTCGGGTAACCCTCATAATACTGCAATGCTTTACGGTGAGGCTTCGGCA
>JAZSCC010000047.1:0-19735 GCA_045602685.1 Acutalibacteraceae bacterium
CAACCTTTTTCGTGGTAGGTGAATGGGTTGATAAGTATCCCGAGGAGGTTAAAAGATTGAGTGATGCCGGAAATGACGTTATGAACCATTCGGCAACACATCCGTATATGACCTCGTTGAGTGAAACTCAGATGAAGGAGCAGTTAACATCTTGTAATTCAAAAATAGAGGCAATTACAGGTAAGAAACCGACACTTTTCCGCTGTCCTTACGGAGACTATAATAATAAGGTCGTGTCAACGGTTGAGAGTATGGGAATGAAAACATTGCAATGGGATGTTGACAGTCTTGATTGGAAGGAGTCGGCGACGGTTGAGAGCATCGTCACAAGGGTGACAAGTAAGGTTAAAAACGGCTCGATTGTGTTGTTTCACAACGATGCCGACCACACACCCGAAGCCTTGCCGATAATTCTTGAAAAACTGACAGCAGAAGGCTATACCTTTGTCAAAGCCGCAGATTTGATTTATTGGGATAATTACACAATCGACAACACAGGCATGCAGGTGAAGAAGCAATAGTAACAATAACAACAACTAAAAAAGGATCCCTCTGACGAGGGAGCTGTCATTTTGCAAAAAACTTAAGGAGAGAACAAATTTCATTAAAACTATCTTTCCCTTGGTCAAAACTTCGTTTTGCCACCTCACTCATCAGAGGGAGGCAAGAAAAAAGACGGCGATTAATCGCCGTCTTGATTTCAACAAATAATATAGTTACTATTGTTTTAAAATTCTACCTCATATACACGATTCTTTATACGACCTTTTAAACCAAATATTATAATATTTGGTATTACAAATACAGCCCCAACCAATAACTCTAAAGGGAAAAACAAGGTCATAAGCACTACTGGTGCTGCAGGCCAATGGGACAATCTTAAAGCCTCTTTTATAATTCTTATTGTAAGGAATACATTAACAATACCACCTACAAATAAAGAAGTAATTGCGGCATTTAGCAAGCATTCTAAAGGTGTTTCAGGTATTATTTCTACATCGTTAATAGTTGTTTCACTTATTGGGTTTCCTAACATAGATGCAACAAACTCTAATACAAAAAGGCCTACAAATACGCATAGCAATATAATAAAGAATTTTTTATACATATTTACAGGTACACGTGACAATTTCATAAAATCACCTCATGAACAGTATATCACATCATAAATATGTTTGCAACCCTTATTAAAATATTACTTTTGTTTCGTATGTTGACAGTCTTGATTGGAAGGAGTCGGCGACGGTTGAGAGCATCGTGTCTCGGGTGATAAGTAAGGTTAAAAACGGCTCGATTGTGTTGTTTCACAACGATGCCGACCACACACCCGAAGCCTTGCCGATAATCCTCGAAAAACTGACCGCTGACGGTTACACCTTCGTCAAAGCCGCAGATTTGATTTATTGGGATAACTATACAATCGACAACACAGGCATGCAGGTGAAGAAGCAATAGTAACAATAACAACAACTAAAAAGGAACCCTCTGACGAGGGAGCTGTCATTTTGCAAAAACTTAAGGAGAGAACAAATTTCATTATAACTATCTCTCCCTTGGTCAAAACTTCGTTTTGCCACCTCACTCATCAGAGGGAGGCAAGAAAAAAGACGGCTAAGTTTAGCCGTCTTTTTTTAAGTTGGTACATAAGTCCTCAACTGTCTACTCAAGTTGATGTTGTTTCCTTGTAGATTGTATTAATTTATTAATTAGATAAGTAACAATTAATGTTATTTGTTAGGAGTTAGTTTTGGAAGGACACCACAAATCACACAACATTTTTTGCCGTAGTTTATATTTTTACAAGATGGACATACCCACTTGTTTTGATTGTCGTATTTTATAACAGTGTTGTTATGTTTATAGAATGATTTTTGTTGTCTTTTGTTTTTTCTGAGAATCATGAATATGCCTATTGAAAATGAAATTAATGAAGCAAAAAAATCAAACATGTAATCAGTATTTAATTCCTCAGCAATTAAGGCGAAAAAAATATTTAGTAAAAAAATAAATCCATTTGATATACATAAACCAGCAAAGCCATATTTCCATAAAGGTCTCCAAAGGAGGCCTCGCATAAAATAAGAATATTTTTTGCTATTACGTTGTTTACGCCAATTATCATACATTTCTTCGTTGGGATGATTTCTATTAAATTTTCTTAATTCATTGCGACATACAGAACATAAACCATCTTGCAAAGAATCATCTAAGCATTTGCATTTTATACAAGTGCTTATAGATTCGTTTTGGGTGATGACGGTTTTATTAATTATGTCAGCAAATTGTGGGATATATTCTTTAGATTTTTTCATTCTCAAAACTCCTTAATAAAAAAGTGTGCCTCATGAGAGACACACCGAAAAAGTGAAGTCCCTCATTGTTGTCACACAATTTCATTATCCCTAGGAATATGAATAAGAGAGAAACACCTTTTACCAAAGTATGTTTCCCTAGGGAATAATGAAATATGAAATTGCGTGACACCCACATTATACCATATTAATGCAAAATGCACAAGCCCTTATTAAAATATTACTTTTGTTTCGTATGTTGACAGTCTTGATTGGCAGCAGTCGGCGACGGGAGGATTGTGAAGTGTGCGGACCGCCGAGGACGTCGGTCCCTACAAAATTTTATTTATTTTGTGGTTAGGGTTGAAAATTTTTTAATATTATGTCATAATGATATAAATGATTTAATGTAAGGGAGGGTGGTTTATGAATTCACCGCTTGCTGACCGTATAAGACCGCAATCGTTGGACGATGTTGTCGGACAAAAGCATATTTTGGGTGAGGGTAAACCGCTCCGCCGTATTTTAGAGTCGGGCACTATTCCGAATCTTATTTTTTACGGTCCGTCGGGCGTCGGTAAAACCACTGTTGCCAGCATTATTGCCAAAAAGAGCAACAAACGGCTTTACAAACTGAACGCTACCACCGCCTCGACTGCTGACATTCGTGAAATGTTGTCCTCTGCCGAAATGATTGGCGGGGAAAACGGTATTCTGCTTTATTTGGATGAGATTCAGTATTTTAATAAAAAGCAACAGCAGACTTTACTTGAAAGTATTGAAAACGGCAACATTACGCTGATTGCCTCCACCACCGAAAACCCTTATTTTTACGTTTATAATGCAATTTTAAGCCGTTCAACTGTTTTTGAATTCAAGAGTTTAAGTTTCGAGGACATCCGTCCTGCAGTGCTTCGTGCGGCTAAAATTATGGGCGAAGAGCAGGGTGTTGAGGTCACATTTGAAAATCAAGATACGGTTGACATAATCTCAAAAGGCTGTGGCGGTGACGTAAGAAAAGCGTTAAACTCGGTTGAACTTTGCGTACTTTCGAGTGAGCGAAACGACGGCAAAATGACTATACTTTCCGAAACCGCACGTGAACTGACTCAAAAAAGTGCGATGCGTTACGACCGTGAAGGTGACGAGCATTACGATATTATTTCGGCCTACCAAAAGTCGATGCGTGGTAGTGACCCTGACGCCGCAATACATTATTTAGCAAGGCTTTTGGAGTCGGGCGATTTACCATCTGCTTGCAGACGGTTGCTTGTTTGTGCAAATGAGGACGTAGGACTTGCAAATCCTCAAATAATCCCTATTGTCAAAGCGGCAGTTGATACCGCTCTTGCTGTAGGACTCCCTGAAGCAAGATTGCCGTTGGCCAACGCTGTTATTTTAGTAGCAATTTCACCGAAATCTAATTCGGCTCACGATGCTATAAATGCGGCGATGGCGGATGTTCAAAAGGGAAATACCGGACCGGTTCCGCGTCAGCTTCAAAACAAGCATTTTGACGGTGCTGACGCCGAAGTTAAAGGTCAACATTATCTTTATCCTCACGAGTTTTCCAATCACTATGTTGAACAGCAGTATTTGCCTGATACAATTAAAAATAATATTTATTACGAATTCGGTGATAATAAAACCGAAACCGCATATAAAGAATATTGGAAGAAGATTAAAGGCGAATAGTTTTGGTGATTGTGTGATTTTTGAGTTGGACAGCAAGATTTTAAAATACAGGGAAGTTACGGCGGCAATTGTTTTTGCCGTCGTTTTTTCGGCGTTGTGCTTATTGGTTGACGGCTTTGCGGTGATGAAAATTATTGTATTTTTTGTGTTTTTAGCAATGTTGGGTTTAGCTCGGCTGTGGTACTTTCCAAGGCTTTTAAAAAATACAGCGTTAGTTGTTGAAAGAGGTTGTGTTTTTTGTAAGAAGGGTTTATTCTTTTTGCGCGAGTATATTTATCCCAATTCCGAGGTAGTGTATATCCAACGTATAAAAATGCCTGTTGCATCTGCATTCGGACTATGGTGGGTTATTATACGCGGTGCAGGTAACAGTCTTTTCTTGCCTCCTTTGACATCAAATCAGGTTGAATCTCTTATTTTGGCGGTAAATGAAAATGAATCGGTCTGAAATCACCGTAAAATTGCACTTTCTTAATATTGCAAGGTTTTTGTATCCGTATCTTACTTTGTTGATAATCCCGGTAGCCCGCGGTGTGTTTTTATATTTGTTCTATAATAAAGGAACTCTTTTGGGCGTGCTGTCTGCCGAAGGAGTTATATTGGTTTTGGCGGTGTTTTTAGCGGTAATTAAGTTGAAACATTTTAAGCTTTATTTTAACGGTGATATAACGGTTCAAAAGGGGTTGTTTTGCCGAGTACGTTACTCTATACCCGAGTCAAAAAGCAGGGTTGTGGTGATTGAAAGTAACCCGATTTTAAAGGTGTTTGGGGCGGCCAGACTTAAAATTTATACCGAAGCAGGCAACCGAAAAATACCGGATGAAAATGTATTGGTGGGCGAGAAAACTGCAATGTCGATTTTCAAAAATTATGGGGTTCAAGGTCAGGTGGTAAAAAGTAATACCTTCGGTGAGGTTATTATGTCCGCGGCATTGTCATCGTTTACCGCAGGAGTGTTGCTGACCATTCCGGCGGTTAAGGTAATAATGAGTATTTTAGGTCAGAGCTTGCCGTCTTTGGTCCCGACCGCAAAAGGATTATATTTCGAGAATTTTGGTTTCAGAGAATTGGGACGGTGGGTAACCGTTTTGCTTATTGCAGGGTATATTATTTCATTTATTGTTTTGTTCTTGCGCAATTTTGGATTTTATTCTGTAAAGTCGAACAGCAAAATTATGTTGAGCTCGGGACGTATGCCTCGCCGTACTGCTTTTTTAAATACAAAATCGGTGCGTGCTGTGAGAATAGTTACTGTGCCGTTAATGTTAATGGTGAAAAAATGTGCGGTTAAGTTTTCTGCCTGCGGCTACGGGCGACTTAAAGGAGAAATAGGTCTTTTAGTGCCTTGCGTTAAGCCGACGTTGGCCAAAGGCTTGGTGAGTTGGTTATTGCCGAGGTTTAAGAAGGGTGCTGTATCTTTAAAACCTGACAAAAGAGCTGCTCGCAGAATCATATGGCTACCGATGGTTTTATCGTCAGTATCAGTTTCGGGTTTAGTTTTGGCGCGGCTTTTAAATATGCACCTATTTGAGTTTGCAGTTCTTATTTCCGCGGCACTTATGGTTTCAGCAATTATACTGTTTTTAATGAGATTTCACGCTCTTAAAAACGGCGGATTTTGGGTGTCTGAAAGTTTGATAAGCGTAAAAGGAATGAGGGGATTTTCATTTGATGAGCTACAGGTTAAGAAGGAAGCGGTGCAGTGTATAAGAATTTCTCGCACACCGTTTGACTTAAGACACGGTCACTGTACGGTAAAACTCAGAGTAAAGGGTAAAAATCGGGAAACAATGCAGGTGAAATATCTTGCTTACAGTGATGTGACAGTAATTTTGCGAAATTCGTTTTATGATTCCTTCAACCGATTTATGACATAATAATTGACATAATATATATAGTGTGGTACAATGTTGTGAGACGTTAGGCGGTTGACTTGTTTAGTAAGGGGTATTTGAGAGAATGAAACAATCTCTGTTTTCGGCATTGGTGATACTGTTTATATCCGTATTTATTACGGCCGGAGTGTTGAGCGGTTGTAACGGTAACAGGGGTACGGAAAAACCGTCAAGTAAAGCCTCGCAGACATCGTCTGACAAAAGTGATACGTCAGCTTCTTTAAAAAGTGAAACATCTTCTACTGCCACATTGCAAAACGCCGGTGCATTGTTTACTTTGATAAACTTAAAGCCGTTTGAGGACTATGAGGACAATTTTAAGCTCAATGTAAGACTTGAAAAAAATTTAGGCTTTATTTTCGGACAGGCAAAATGTCCTCAGTTTAGTGTGGGCAACAGTAACATAGAGTCGGTCGGATGTGAAATAATTGCGGTTTATAACGCTATTAAAAAGAGCGGTAACGACATAAGTTGTTCGGCGGTAATAAGGGATTTCGAGAAAAACGGTTATTTAATGGCTGCCGGACATTTTGGTTCAAATCCGTATGCTATAAAAAAATATTTTGAAGAACAATTTAAATATCCGGTGACCGAATATTCCGAGTATTCTTCGTTGCAAAAAGCGGTAACGGATAATAATTGTCAGAATAATGTGTATATAGTATCCTTTTGGAACAGTCAAGCTATTAAAGATGGGTTGCATACGGTGGCATTCTATGTAGATGATAAAGGCAGACTTAATATCTATAATTTAAATGCTGATGCCACAAAAATAGTTTTAAAGAATAATTTATCGCAATTTGTCAAGAAGGAAAATTTTATTATTGGGTATTCCATTCCGATAAAAGAAGATTAATTATAGCAAACGAACAAAAAATCAGTACTGATTAAAAATATAGTAAAAACAGAGTAGAATCCGGTGCGTGAAGTGTTGACAGAACGGGGAGTTGTCTGTCAAACGAAGGGGTAAATCACCCTGCGGTAACGGTTTCGCATCCCGCTGTTATAGTAAGAAGAAAACAACCTCCTTATTATTTCAACGAAGATGTAATAGGAGGTTATTTTTATGCAAATTAATAAAAATCAAAATACTGCCCGTAGTGTTGCGGTGCTGGGTATTTTTTCGGCATTGGCGGTTGTTTCGTCAATGTGGCTGACCTTTCGAATTGGTGAGTTTATAAAAATTTCACCCGTATTTTTGGTTGTGGCGTTGGCAGGCAATATGTATGGTGTTTTGGGTGCCGTTACGGTTGCTTTTATTAGCGATTTGTTACAGGCTTTAATGGCGGGTTTGGGTTTTTCACCGCTTATTTCGGCGGTAAATGTTTTTTCTGCCGTAGTGTTTGGTTTGGCTTTAAAAAACTCAAGAAAGTTTTCTCGAATTGTTTGTTCGGTTTTGGTTACTCAAATTATCGGCGGGTTGTTTCTTAATACCTTAGCGTTACATTTTTATTACGGAATACCGCTGGTACCTATGGTTTATTGGAGAGCGTTGCAGTGCGGGGTTTTGATTGTAACGCAGATTTTTGTACTGTGGCTCGTGCTTTCAGTTTTTGATGTCCCATTAAAACTTAAAAACTTAGGGAGAAAATGATGGCTGACGGCAAATTTTCAGGTTTTCTTATTCTTTCCGATTTGGATGGAACGTTTTATAACGGTGAAGCGTTGGAACTTAACGTAAAAGCGGCAGAACGTTTTATTTCAATGGGCGGACGCTTCACGTTTGCTACAGGTAGAAGTGCTGAATTTTTAAAGGAAAAGGATTTTTTCTCGATTATCAATGCACCGGCTGCTCTTATGAACGGCGGTATCGTGTATGATTTTTCAACCGAGCAAATACTTTATGAACGCCATCTTGAATTTACTGTCGGTGAGTTTTTAAATGCGGTATCGGGTGCGGTTGATAATTTGCAAAATATATATATTTATCTTGACTCAATCGGTAAAGAGGCTGTTTTGAACGGCATTATCTGTCCTGATACAGAGATTTTAAATGCAAAGCCTATAAAAATCATTTGTGTATTTAAACAAGAGGAAGATGCCTTAAAATTCAAGAGTTGGGCTTTGGAAAACGGCTTTTTCAAAGATTCATATATATCCCGTTCTTGGAATATCGGTGTTGAGTTTAATGCAAGTAACGGTACAAAAGGCCATGCATTAGATTTTATTAAGCAAAAACTCGGTATACATACGGCGATAGGCATTGGAGACTTTGAAAACGATTTGGAGCTTATCAAACATGCTGATATTGGTGTGGCTGTAGGAAATGCGGTAGACGAGTTAAAAATGTCGGCAGACTGGGTTGTCAAACCCTGCCGTGAGGCGTCTATAAACGATTTGATAGAGAAATTGGAAGTTGAGATTGATGAAAGATATGAAAAAAGAGATTTTTCATAAAATTTTAAGAATAATATTGCTTGTGCTAGGCGTTGCGATAACGGTTAACGGCATTGGTATTTCGTTTGTCTCCGGTGCGGTTTTGGGAATTGTATCGACTCTTATTGCGGGCTTGAGTTTTCTTTCAATCGGTGTGTTTTATAAGTTTGTCCGTTTTCGTGTGCTTTGGATTTTTAAGGCTCTTTTTGGATTATTGGTTGCGGTGGTAGGGGGAGTTATTATATTCGTTTACTCTTTTGGCTTTACCGATACCGTAACATATAAGGAAGACGCGGTTATTGTTTTGGGAGCAGGTTTACGCGGTGAAAATTTGAGTCTGATTTTACGTAACCGACTTGATGCGACGGTTGGATATTACAACCAGAATCCTGATGCCGTGATTGTTGTTTCGGGTGGGCAAGGACCTGATGAGGATATTTCCGAAGCCGAGGCGATGGAGCGTTATTTATACGAGCAGGGTGTACCGTTAAGCAAAATTATAAAAGAAGATAAATCAACCAGCACCGAAGAAAATTTCAGGTTTTCAAAAGCAATTTTGGATGAGAGGTTTAATGGTAATTATAAGGTTGCCTTCGTAACTGATGATTTTCATATTTACCGAGCAGGCAAAACTGCCGAAAGAGTGGGATTTAAAGGGATAAAACACATTCATTCAAACGGTGTAATATCCACCTTTTTACCGAACGGGTTCAGAGAGTTCTGTGCAGTTATGTATATGTGGGTTTTCGGATGATTTACGGTTTGGCTATTGACAAACTTGCAGTTCGGTGATATTATGTTAAAAAACAAACCGTTGAAGCGGAGATAACGGCGACAATGCCTTTACAGAGAGCCTTGGGTAGCTGAGAACAGGGTAAGAAACAACTCGTCAAATGGACCGCTGAGGGTGCGGTGAAATGTAAGATTACAGAGTAGCCTGCAACGTAATGATATACGTTAATTATCAAAGGTATTTTTAGGTACTTTAAAGTGCATAAACCTAAGTGTTTATGAATCAAGGTGGCACCGCGGATAAAGTTTATTCGTCCTTGACAGTTTTTCTGTCGAGGACTTTTTTGATTTTGAAAGGGTGTTTTAAATGATATTACTTAAAGAACGATGGCGAATTAGACGTTAGATTTTAGACATTAGATTTTAGATGGAGGAAATCAGAATGAAATTAAACGGTGTAGATTTTGATACATATTTTAACAATTATCCCGATAAAAACGGCTATTTCGGAAAATACGGCGGCGTTTACATCGACCAAAAGCTGAAAAATGCCATGGCCGAAATTACAGAAGCATATTTTTCAATTGCACAGTCGCGTAAGTTTATAGCAGAGCTTCGCCGAATCCGTAAGGAATTTCAGGGCAGACCGACGCCGGTTACTCACCTTGAAAGGCTTTCGGATGCCTTGGGCGGTAAGGTACAGTTGTATGCCAAGCGTGAGGATTTAAACCATTCCGGCGCACATAAGCTTAATCACTGTATGGGTGAGGCTTTGCTTGCGAAATATATGGGCAAGAAAAAGGTTATTGCCGAAACCGGCGCCGGTCAGCACGGTGTGGCATTGGCTACTGCTGCTGCTTATTTCGGACTTGAATGTGATATTTATATGGGCTCGGTTGATATTAAGAAGCAGGCACCGAATGTTGCCCGTATGAAGATTTTGGGTGCAAATGTAATTGAGGTTACACACGGTCTTGCTACGTTAAAAGAGGCTGTAGATGCTGCTTTTGAGGCTTACAGTAAGGAGTATAATGACTGTATTTACTGTATTGGTTCTGTTTTGGGACCTCATCCGTTTCCTATGATGGTTCGTGACTTCCAAAGTGTTGTAGGAATTGAGGCAAGAGAACAGTTTATTGATATGACAGGACACTTACCGAGTGCAATCGTTGCTTGTGTCGGAGGCGGAAGTAATGCGGCAGGTTTGTTTGCCGGTTTCCTTAACGACCCGGTTGACATTTACGGTATTGAGCCTTTAGGCAGAGGTCCGAAGCTGGGAGACCACGCCGCCAGCCTTAAATACGGTACCGAAGGTGTTATGCACGGTTTTAATAGTATAATGCTTAAGGATAAAAACGGTGAGCCGGCTCCTGTTTATTCGGTTGCAAGTGGGCTCGATTACCCGTCATCCGGTCCTGAACACGCATTTTTGCATGACCTTGGTCGTGTTAAATATGATGTAATTGATGACGATGAAACTATTGATGCATTCTTCAAGCTTGCTAAAATGGAGGGTATTATTCCTGCTATTGAAAGTTCACACGCTGTGGCATACGGTATGAAGCTTGCCAAGTCAATGGACCACGGTTCAGTTCTTATCAATCTTTCTGGCCGCGGTGACAAGGATATGGATTATATCATTGAAAATTACGGTATAAGATAAAGTCTTGGGAATTTTGATATATAATTTATATTATAAGTAGGTAATATTTGTGGCTTTGATATTGACAAAGCACAATATGTTGTGTATAATACAAACATCAAATAACCATTTGCATGACTGACGGAGAATGCGGATTACCGCAGGGGAGTGTAAATGTTTTAAGCCGACCGTCTGGGCAAATTGGTTGAAATTCAACCGGTTTGCCCTTTTTAATTTTGGAGGATTAAATGGAACACAAAAATTGGAATGGATTTAAAACTAATCGTTGGCAGGATGAAATCAACGTTCGTGATTTTATTCAGGTGAACTATAAGGAATATGTTGGAGACAGTAAGTTTTTATCCGGTGCCACTGCCCGTACCGATATGATGATGAACAAGCTTAATGACCTTTTTAGACTTGAACGTCAGCAAGGCGGTGTACTTGATATTGATACTGCTACGGTATCGTCACTTACAAGTTATTCGCCCGGATATATTGACAAGGAAAATGAACTTATAGTCGGTATGCAAACCAACCGTCCGTTAAAGCGTGCTGTGAATCCCTTTGGCGGTATGCGTATGGCGCGTCAGGCCTGCGAGGCTTATGGCTATAAATTAAGCGAAACGGTTGAGCAGGAATTTAAATATAAAACAACCCATAATGACGGCGTTTTCAGAGCTTATACCGATGAAATGCGCTTGGCCAGAAGATGCCACGTTATAACAGGTCTGCCCGATGCATACGGCAGAGGTCGTATTATAGGTGACTATCGTCGGGTTGCTCTTTACGGAGTTGACCGTCTTATCGAGGAAAAGAAAAAGGATAAGCAGGAGCTTAGCGGAAAGCCGTTTACGGCAGTGACTATTCGCTTGAACGAAGAACTTTATAAGCAGATAGACTTTTTGGGCAAATTAAAGGAAATGGCTCAAATGTACGGTTTTGATATAAGTGAGCCTGCAGATAATGCCAAAGAAGCTGTCCAGTGGACCTATTTCGGTTATCTTGCTGCAATAAAGGAACAAAACGGTGCCGCCATGTCATTGGGCAGAGTCAGCACCTTCTTCGATATTTACTTTGAACGGGATATTGAAAAGGGCATTTTAACCGAAGAGACTGCTCAGGAAATAATGGATGACTTTGTTATGAAGCTTCGTATTGCTCGCCATTTAAGAACACCTGAGTATAACGAGTTGTTCGGAGGTGACCCAATGTGGATTACCGAGGCAGTAGGCGGTATGGGTGAAGACGGCAGAACATTGGTCACTAAAACAAGCTTCCGTATGCTTAATACCCTCTACACTTTAGGTTCTTCACCGGAACCGAATTTGACTGTTCTTTGGTCTAATGCTTTGCCGCGCGGTTTTAAGGAGTTTTGCGCCAAGGCTTCTTGCGATACCGATTCTATTCAGTATGAAAATGATGATATTATGCGTCCTATATATGGTGATGATTATGCCATTGCCTGTTGTGTTTCAGCAATGCGCATCGGCAAGCAGATGCAGTTTTTTGGCGCACGTTGCAATTTAGCAAAGCTTTTACTGATTGCAATTAACGGCGGTTATGATACCACAAGCGGTATTCATATTGGCCCTCAAATGTCGGTTTTAAAAGGCGAAAAGCTGGATTACGATATAGTTATGGAAAGATATAACATTTATATCGAATGGTTATCGAAACTGTATGTGAATACCATGAACATCATTCACTATATGCACGACAAATATGCCTATGAGAAGATTCAAATGGCACTTCACGATACTGAAGTTGAGCGATTGATGGCTTTTGGTATTGCAGGACTTTCGGTTGTTGCTGACTCGCTCAGCGCTATAAAATACGCCGAAGTGAAGCCGATAATGGATGAAAACGGCTTTGTGGTTGACTTTGAAACTAACGGTGATTTCCCGAAGTTTGGCAATGATGATGACCGTGTTGACCTGATTGCCAAGCAAATGACCAATAAGGTTATTACTGAACTGAGAAAAACGCCCACCTATCGCGATTCGGTTCATACACTGTCGGTATTGACTATTACTTCGAATGTTATGTACGGTAAGAATACCGGTGCTACTCCTGACGGGCGTAAAGCCTCGGCACCTTTTGCACCAGGTGCCAACCCTATGCATAACCGCGAGGAAAACGGTGCACTTGCCTCATTAAACTCGGTTGCCAAAATCAGTTACGATGATTGCCGTGACGGTGTTTCAAACACTTTTTCGATTACACCTGAGGCTTTAGGTAAAGATGAGAATGAACGAATTGATAATCTTATCTCGGTTTTAGACGGATATTTTATGAAAAAAGCACATCATATTAATGTCAACGTATTAAACCGCGAGACTCTGCAAAAGGCTTACGATGACCCTGAGGCGTTTCCGAATCTTACAATACGTGTTTCGGGTTATGCTGTTAATTTCCATAAGCTTTCCCGAGAGCAGCAGCGTGAGGTTATCAGCCGCACCTTCCATACTGCCTTATGACGGGTAACATACATTCTATTCAGTCCCTCGGCACGGTTGACGGGCCGGGGGTGCGATATGTAGTTTTTCTAAAAGGTTGTCCGTTAAGGTGTGGCTGTTGTCACAATCCTGATACTTGGGATTTTTCAGGTGGAGAGGAATATACTGCCGAGCAGCTTATAAATAAGTGTAAAAGATTTCGGGAATATTTCGGTGAAAAGGGTGGAATTACCCTTTCGGGCGGTGAGCCTTTAATGCAGGCGGAATTTGCCAAAGAGGTTTTTTCTCTTGCACATGAAAACGGGATAAACACCTGCCTTGATACGTCGGGATGTGTAATAAATGATAAGGTTAAGGCTTTGCTTTCGGTTACGGACCGAGTTTTGCTTGATATAAAATATACCGACAAAAAACTTTACCGTGAACATGTAGGATGTGAGTTGGACTCGGTTTTAGAGTTTCTCAATTTGCTTGAACAAATGAATATTCCGACTGTTATAAGGCAGGTTATTATACCTACACTTAATGATAATGAGGACAATATTTTAAGGTTAAAGCAGATTATGAGTGAGCATAAAAACGTTGAGAAAATTGAGCTTTTACCGTTCCGTAAATTGTGTCAGCAGAAGTATGACAGTATGGGGATTAGGTTCAAGTTTGATTATTTAAGCGAGCCTCAGTTTGAGACTATCGAGAGGCTTAACGGTTTATTGACAAAATAATGTTGTTTTGATAAAATTATAAAAAACAGTAAAGGTGAGAGTAATGGGCGATTTAAAGAAAACCAGATGGGATATGATTACATCCTCGGCTATTTGTGTGGTTTTGGGAGCAGTGCTTATTTTCTTCCCTGATGCCGTTAATGATATGATTTCTTATGTCATTGCTGCGGCAATGTTTTTAGTTGCCCTGATTGAATTTTACAATTATTTTAAAAAGGATATTAAGTCTGAATTTTACCGTAATGACCTGGTTTTTGGTGTTGTAGCATTGGTGGCGGGCTTTATTCTTTTGGCTAAAGTGGAGCTGATTAAAAGTTTAATTCCTATAGTTTTGGGAGCTTTTATTATTGTCAGTGGTGTTAAAAAACTGCAAAATGCACTTGATTTGATACGTTTAAAGCTTTCAGGTTGGAAGTCATTACTTGTGCTTTGTGCAATTAACATTATTTTCGGTGTTATTATGGTGGTTTGTGCATTGCAAACTGCAAAGGTTATCACAGCCCTAATCGGTGTCGGCTTGGTTTATAGCGGTGTTACCGATATTTTTTCTGTAATTTGGGTGTCGAGAAATGCTAAGAAGTCGTGTGATGCCAACCGGGAATTTGCCGACCTTGTGGAAATTGATGATACCGAAAAAGATTAAAAGGCAGGTCACTTTGGAGGACGGGTATTATGAATAGAGCGGCGCTTATTTGTGCAGCGCTGTTTGTTACGGTTTCTGCATTCTTAAGCATTTTCGGTATTGCTGCCGTGACGGTCTTAGGCTTTATATTGTGTTTTAGCGCGGCAATTTCAGCGTTTGTTTGTAAACGTCGCGGATCAAAATACGGAATTTCGGCGGTACTGCTTGTCGGCGCCGCCTTTTGTCTTTATCTGAATATTTTCACATTTAGTAACGTTAACCGTATTGAAGCGCTTGACGGCAAAGAGCAAACTGTTATTTGCCGTGCTGTTGAGGAACCGCAGAATTATTCGTCAGGTGTACGGGTTTTGGTTGAATCCGACGGCAGTAACGGTTTTGATGAAGGTTCTTTTAACAAGGTTAGGTTTTATTTGTTTATTCCAAGCGAGCACTCTGCAGCAAAGGTTGAGGAGGGCGATATTTTAAACGCTAATGTATTGTTTTCAAAGGTTGATGATGACTATAAAAACCGCAATTTTGCCGAAAGAGTATTTATTTCGGCTAAGTGTAGTGAGCCCGAAATTATCGGTCACAGTGAATCACTGTATACACGTTGCATTGACATTCGTAAGGCAATAAGAGTCTGTATCAGGGAATATACCAATGGTGATAATGCCGGACTTTTAGAGGGTATTCTGTTGGGTGGCACTGATAATCTGAGTTTTGAAACTTATACAGCTTTTAAGGCCTGCGGTGTCACTCATATTACGGCAGTTTCAGGTATGCATATCAGTGCCTTTTGCATGATGCTTGCTTATTTGCTCAGATATATAATGAGTCGCCGTATGGCTTGTGCAATTGCACTTATTCCCCTGATATTAGAGGTAATGCTGGCAGGGTTTACACCGTCGGCGCTGAGGTCGGGTATAATGTGTTCGATTTTTCTGTTGGCAAATTGCCTTGTAAAGCGGTCGGACAGCTTAAATTCTTTAGGTATTGCAGTTGTCTCAATGTTAATATTTAACCCTTATTACATATGTAACGTAGGATTTCAACTTTCCTGTGCCGCTGCGGCAGGAGTTATTATAGTTTCTCCCTACGCTGTAACACTTGCAGATAAATTGGTAAAGTTTGATTTCAAGTACTTAACAAAATTTTTAAAAGGTTCTATATTAACGGTTATACAAACAATCGGAGCAACACTCTTTACTCTACCGTTTCAAATTATCACCTTCGGATTTGTTTCAATGGTGTTTTTACCGGCTAATCTTTTGATTTGCACAGCTTCGGTTATCGCAATGGGGCTTACTGTTTCGGGTGCGGTGTTGCATTTTGTTCCGTTTTTAAAAATCTTAGCACAAGTCCCTTTCGTTTTAGCAGAATGGCTGGCGGAATATATGATTGCGGTGGTAAGGCTGTTGGCCAAAGTTCCGTTTTCGTATATTCCTTTTGGCAGTAATTCCGCAGTATTGTGGTGCGGTGTATCATTATTTTTGGTAGCGATTTGGATGCTGTTTAACCGTTGCGTCGGATTAAGATTTATCTCACTGTCAGTTGTGGGCTTGCTGTTGGTATCAATGTGGTCAGACTACATATTTTCACGCAATCTGGCTAATGTTACCGTATTTAATTCCGAAAACGGGTTTTGTTCGGTAGTGACATATGAGGAAGCCTGTGTTATAATAGGTTGCGGAAATAACAGTAACTATGATTTGGTCGATTATATGCGCGATGACGGCATAGCTAATGCAGAAATGCTGCTGTTGTTGTCGGATAACCGCGATTGCTTTAACGGGTATGATTTTGTGAAAGACAACTTTGAACCCGAAATGACGGTTGTACCTGAAAATTTCGGTAACTCTGCTGTGATTTTTGGTGAAACTAAAATAATTGCAAACGGTGACGTGTTTACAACCAAAGATAAAAATATTACGGTAATAGCACACATTTTTGAAGGTGGGTGTGCTTATGAAATTAATGTTGCCGGCAGATGTGTGTTGGTAGGTTTCGGTCGGTATTACGCTGAGGATATTGGTTTTTCAGAGGCTGATATTTTAGTCAGCGACCATAGACTGCCGTTAGATTTAAAGTCCGAAATCACGTTAGTGTCAAGTAAAGATAATGGCTTTTTGAAGCCAAAGCTACAACGCAAAATTTATTGTTCGGGTGACGGTAATATTTCGGTAAAATTCAGAAAAGGGAAAGGAATGAGTGTTTATGCAGGATAAGGTAAAAACGGTATTTTCCGGTGATATTGAAATAAAAAATGCCATAAAATCGGGATGTCTTAAGCCCTGCTATCTCATTTTCGGCGAGGAACATTATCTTATAAAAAATTACATTAAACAGTTTGAAAATGTTGTTGAAGACTTTCGGGAATTTAATATCAACCATTTTGACGGTAGCGTTAAAATCCAAGAAGTTTATGATGCTGCAAGCAGTTTTCCGATGATGAGTTCTCGCCGTTTAGTTACCCTTTGTGATTATCCCTTTGATAAAGCCGCAGCAGGAGAAACCGAAAAACTTATAAAAATGCTTAATGATATACCGTCTAATACTGTCTTCGTGATGTGGTATGAAACGGTTGAAATTAATGCTAAAAAGCCCGGTGAGAAATTTAATAAGCTTATAAAAGCTGTAAGAGATGCCGGTGGTGAGGTTTGCTATTTTGGCCGTAAATCAGAGGCGGAAATTATTAAAATGCTCCAAAAAGGTGCGGCAAAACGCAGGTGCCAATTGGATAATTATACTGCTCGTTATATGATTGAAACCTGCTCGGATGACCTTAATACCTTGGTTAACGAGTTAGAAAAGCTATGTCTTTATTTAGGTGAAAACGGTATAATTACTAAAGAAACAGTTGATAAAGTTTGCTCGCGCTCGGTTGAGGCGGTGGTTTATAATATATCAAAAACTGTGCTCAACGGTGACATTGCGGGTGCTTGCAGGTTGCTTGATGATTTGTTTTATATGAACACTGACCCTGTGGTAATTTTAACCTTTTTGTCATCGGCATATATTGATATCTATCGTGTTTTTGCCGGCAGAACCAAAAGTATGCGCCCTTATGATGTGGGCAAGGAGTTTAACTACGGTAATACGGCTTTTCGCTTGAATGATGCTGAGAGAAGTCTCAGGAGGTTATCCGAAAAGCAGATAATTGATTCGTTAAACGTGTTAAGAGAGTGTGAAAAGCAGATAAAAGGTTCGCGTGCCGATTCAAGAACAGCTCTTGAAAAGGCAATGGTTGAGCTGGTTGTAATTGCAGAGGGGAAAAGATGATATATCTGACCGAAACAGTAATCGTCGAGGGCAAGTACGATAAAATTAAACTAAAAAATTTTCTCGACGCCGAGATTATTACAACCGACGGATTTCGTATTTTCAGACAAAAGGAAAAGATTGATATGATACGTCGAATTGCCGAAAAGAGCGGGATTATTATTTTGACCGACAGCGATTCGGCGGGCTTCTTGATAAGAGGACATTTAAGTGGATTTATCGACCCGAAATATATAAAAAATGTTTTTGTTCCGGAAATAAAGGGCAAGGAAGGACGAAAAGAAAAAGCGTCGGCAGAGGGATTACTCGGTGTTGAGGGCTTAAGTGAGGAGATTATAGTAAAGGCGTTTAAAAAGGCGGGTATAGGCATTGACCATAGTGACGAAAACGGGTCTAAAATCACAAGCACTGACCTTTATAGGCTTGGTCTTTCGGGCACAGACAACAGTAAAATTTTAAGAGAAAAACTGTTAAAACGTCTCGATTTACCTTGCTCAATGTCAACTAAGCAAATGCTTACGGCGTTGAATTCGCTGTATAGTTTAGAGGAACTTGAAAACATGATGGAGGAAAACGGTGATGAAAACAGATAATATCCGTCAGCGGTTGCTGACTGTTTTAAGATTTTTAACGCAGAACAGTGACAGCGAGCATCCTGTGTCTTCAGGCGATATTTTGAATGAACTTAAGCATTGCGGAATTGAATCTGAGCGAAAGTCTGTATACCGTGACATTTCAGCGCTGCAGGAATTCGGGATTGATATAAGATTGACCGGCACGCCAAAGCGCGGATATTACCTTGCAACAAGGGATTTTGAATTGCCTGAGGTCAGTCTTTTGGTTGATGCAGTTCAGTCGGCAGGCTTTATTCCAAGGAAAAGCACCGAAAAGTTGGTTAAAAAACTACAAACCTTGGTAAGCATACACGAGGCTGAGGAATTAAAAAGCAGGGTTTGTATTGATAATCGGTTGAAAAGCCGTAATGAGTCGGTTTATGACGCCATTGATGTACTCAACGAGGCAATAAAGAAAAAACGCAAGGTCAGAATTCAGTATGCTAAAAATTACCTTGACGGCACCAAACTTATAGCCAAGACAAAGGAAATGGTAATCAGTCCGTATGCACTTTTGTGGGAGGCAGACCGGTATTATCTCATAGGAAATAATAAAAAGTATGATAATCTCACACATCTTAGGGTTGACCGTATTACCGAGGTTACCATAATGCGTGAGAGCTGGAGACATTTTTCAGAGGTCAGCGAGTACAGTCAGCGTTTTGACACCGCCGATTATTCACGCAAAACCTTTAATATGTTTGGCGGTGAGATGCAGAAAGTCGATTTAGAGTGTAAAATAGACCTTATTGACCAAATAACTGATAGGTTTACTGATGGTATTTTTATCCGTCACGGGAAATCGGAGCCGACCTTCAGGTTTTCGACCGACGTAATTATCAGTGACGGTCTCGTCGGCTGGCTTATGCAGTTTGGCGGGGATATAAAGGTGTTGTCACCGGAATCGTTGAAGAATCGTGTCCTGGCTGACGCTGAAAATCTGATTAAATTGTATAAGGCATAACCCAATAACATTACGCAAAAATTATTGTAATTCAAAATTGTGATAAATTTGTAAAAAAATACTTGCAAAAGGTAAATACTTGTGTTATAATATCACGGCTTGGAGTAAGCCATACTCTAAAGTTAAAAATTCACACGTATCCGTGTAGTGACGAAACGGTGTCGGGATTATCTCGGAAAGCCGTCAATTTAAACGGATGCGGCGGTATAACCGAAGGAGGAAAAATCATGGCAGTAGTATCTATGAAACAGCTGTTAGAGGCCGGTGTTCATTTCGGACATCAGACTCGCCGCTGGAACCCGAAAATGGCAGAGTACATTTTCACCGAGCGTAACGGTATTCACATTATTGACTTACAGAAGACCGTTAAGAAACTCAACGAGGCTTATCTTTTTGCTCGTGACATTGCAGCAGAGGGTAAGGACATCCTTTTTGTAGGCA
>JAZSCC010000048.1:0-1907 GCA_045602685.1 Acutalibacteraceae bacterium
GGTTGATAAGGCTGAGAATGACCGTGAAAATATCAGAAAATGTGCCGTTGTTACCGCGCTTAAATTAGTGTGCAAATATTTGGATGCTTATAATGCTTGACGTTTATAATTAATGCAACACTGTTAATCTATAACATCACCATTTATACATTAGATTTACAAAACAGTACCCTGATACATTTTCTCGCCCTTTCGGCAGATAGGAGACCTTTATGTTTAATAAGAAGAAAAAGATTATGTACGTCCCTGATGAAGAGATTATGCTTTACAACAAGGCTAAAAAAGACGTAAATTCTGCACTTGAAAATAACAAAACAGTTGCAACACCTGAACCTGAAATTCAAGTGACCGCTGAACCTGAGACTGTTAATGAAGCGGAAAAGATTTCTGAAAATCCAACAATCGTTGAGTCTAATGTTGAGGCTAAAGCTGAGGCTAATGTTGAGGTTGAGGTTGAGGCTATCACTCAACCGCAAGCAAAGACGATTGAAGACTCTGATAAGGCCGTCAGCACCTCCGATAAATCCTTTAAATCGGTATTAAGAAATTTCTATAATAAAGTTAAACAATTCATTGTTATGGCAATTCCCTCTAAAAAGGATAATGTCAAAACATTAATAATTAAAATCGTTACCATTGTTGCCGCTGTTGCTTTACTTGTTTCAGCAGTTTATCTTGTTGTCTATTTTGTTGATTTGGGGCAACAAGATGCTAAAGTTGAGAATGTACAAAATATTTATGAACCAAACAGAAATGATTATACTAAAAATGACAATAACCAATTTTCTAAGTTTGATGTTTTAAAGGCAAAAAACAAAGATATTGTTGGTTGGCTCAGTATTCCGGGAACTAAGGTAGACAACCCCGTATATCAGTGTGCTGATAATCAGTTCTACGTAACTCACGATATGGATAAACAAGTCAACAGTTACGGCGCTTTATTCCTGGACTACCGTTGTAATATTAATCCTATGTCACTCACACGAAATCAGATTATATACGGACATAATATGCGCTACGGTGCAATGTTCGGTACTCTTGATGAATACCGTGATGTTAATTATTTGCGCAAAAACCCCATAATTTCGTTCGATTCACTTTATGAAAAACGCAATTATAAAATCTTTGCAGTTATGATTGTTAACGATACCGAGGACTCAACCTTCGGCTATTCATACAGTGCATATCGTACAACCTTTACCAATGATACGGATTTTATGCAGTGGATTGAGCACAGTCGCCAGCGCAGTCTTTATGATATTCCGGTTGATATTAACGCCGATGATGAAATTATTACACTTTCAACCTGCTGTTATGATTTTAATAATGCACGCTTTGTTATTCTCGGCAGATTAGTGCGTAACGATGAAAGCGCTGATGTTGACATTAATAACATTTCCATAAATAAAGATGTTCTTTATTCCAAGGAATATTATGAGAAGAAGAAACTCCCGATTCCGACGCTTACTTCTTCCGAAAACACTACTTCAGAATAAACCAATTAACGAATATTTACAAAGGAGGCTGACGTTTTGGCTAAGGATGTGAAAATTGAAATTATATATTACAGAACTTTGGCCGACGTGTCACTTGAATTTGGGCTTCACGGTGATTATCCGTTACGTCTGTTGGCATCCTCCTGTAATGATAATAAGGAATTTATTAAAATACTGAAACGGGCTGTTTCGCGTAGCGAAATCATTATTACTGTAGGCGGTTATTCAGATAGTTATTTACCCTTGATAATTTCACGCGCAATTGGCAAAAAAGCAGTTACGCCGGATTATAAAGCTCAAAACATTATTACTGAAAACCGTTATGCAATACCCGAGGGTGCCGTGGCGCTTGCGCCCAAAAGCCGTATCTTCAGCGGATTTTTAATCGAAAGCGGACCCCAAACCATAATC
>JAZSCC010000049.1:0-2734 GCA_045602685.1 Acutalibacteraceae bacterium
CGATCCGACTTATTTATCAACCAAATCGTTGATTTCCAACATTTTACTATTATAACCATAAAGTCCGCCTTCACGTTTTGGCACTACAACAAATGTAAAAAAGGCAGTTGTTGCTGCCACAGCGGCAACAGTAAAAATGCAGATTAAAACAACAACGTTTTTAAATGAGTAATATCTATTCATAATACACCTAAATAATTAAAGAAGATATGCGGGGACTGAATCATCAGTCCCCGCTTTTAAAATTAATAATATTTCATCGGGTCAACCGTTGCATAATTAAGCTTATGCTGATTCTGTTTGGTACCAATACGAATTTCAAAATGTAAATGGTAACCGGTTGAAGCACCGCTCGTTCCAACGTAACCAATAGTTTGACCTCTACGGACATACTGACCTGATTTAACTATATATTTAGTCATATGAGCATAAAGCGTAGCATAGTACTTACCGTCATCGCCTTTACCGTGGTCAAGCACTACATAATATCCGTAACCGCCGGAATTATACGTGGCAAGTGAAACATATCCGTCAGCAGCCGCAATAATCGGCTTGCCCTTAATGCCACTACCGCCGACATCTATGCCCTTATGCAATTTCCATTTGCCTGAAATAGGATGTGTACGGTAACCGTAAGGCGAACCAACCTTATAATAACCCGGTATAGGCCATGCGAACTCACCGTCATAAACCTGATTATTATCACCCTTTAAAGCGGCATTAATCTGTTGTTCTATACTTTCCTCTGCCTTTTCAATATCATCTATCTCATCCTCTAACTTGCCTATATCAGAATTAATACCTCCAAGGGTTGAATTAACCTCTTTGATTTGTGCAGCAAGCTCAGCCTTCTTTTCGTCAAGTAAAGCTTTTGAGGCGTTTTGTTGTAACCTCAATTCTTCAATATCTTTCTTGTTCTTTTCGATTTCCTTCATATCGCTAACGATTTTATTCATCATAGCCGAATCGTATGCGCTGATAGACTTAGTCAACTCGGACTTAGAGAGCAAATCATCCAAACCGTCTGCAGTAAGCAAAACCGCCAACGATGAATTAATGCCGCCACCGTTCATAGCAAGTATACGAAGGCGCTGCCTGAATTTAAATTTAGTGTCCTCAAGTTCTTGAGTTTTAACCTGAATATTGGTTTGTGCATCAATAATTTTTGCATCAAGGTCAGCAATCTGTCGGTCAACCGTATTAATTTGGCTTTGAGTATTGTTGATTTTCTTTTGAATGGCAGCTTTTATTTTATTTTGGGCAGCTTTATCCTTCTTTAGATTAGCAATTTCTTTTTCAATTTCTTTTTTCTCTTCCTCAAGGTCTTTAATCATCTGCTGATATTCATCTATAGAAGCTGCCTTAGCATTGGTGTCGTATATTCTCGGAGTAAATATAAACGTAGTAAAAACAAAGCTGAAGCACAACACCGCAATAATTATTCTTTTAAAATTAAAGCGCACGAAACTCACTGCCTTCCTTTCTTAAATATTTGTTAATCATAAATGCACTGGAGAACAAACCGGCAAAACAACCAATAATGGCAAAAATTCCGAATATCATCCAGAAAAATTCAGAGAACGGTATCAAAGAAACGAGCCCTAACTGATTCATAATGACACCATCTACTGCATTGTAAACAAAATAAAGAATTACTGTGGTTGCAGCAGCAGAAAGCAAACCGATTGAAACACCTTCAATCATAAAGGGTAATCTTACAAACGAATCGGTAGCACCAACAGCCTTCATAATACTGATTTCAAGCTTACGGTTATACATTGTAACACGAATTGTATTTGAAACAATCATCAAAGAAATTAACAACAAGACGGCAATAATCCAAAATCCGATAATACCGATTGCCTTTTTTATAACTGTAATCTTTTCGGCAATATCTTTTGATGAATAGGTATGGTCAACACCTTCCAGAGCATTAATACTATTTAATGTTTCATCAAACTTAGACAGGTCAGTGAATTTTACTTTAGCACCACACTGCATAGGATTGCCGTATTCATCGCTTTCAAGTAATTCCTCATAGTACTTTACATCATCCTCAGGTAAAGTCCCTAGTTGATTTCTTAATGCATCATCACCGCTGAAATACTCAACAGAGGATATATTGTCAAGCTTTTCAATCTCGGCACATAACATAATTGCATCGGTAAAGTTATGAATTGTGTAGTCATTCTCGGTAATATTATTATAGGTTTCACCATTAGCATTACCGCTTTGAGAATAAAGAGCAGCATTACGGTCATCAAAATAGACTTTAACTACATTTTCCTGTTCAAGCTGACCCAACGCCTTATCAACATTCAGTGACAGTGCAACTGCCAATCCTATAACCGACATACAAGCAACCAGCACACCGATTGAAGCTATTGACATCAGCTTATTCAGCCAAATATTTTTAAATCCGTTGCTGATTAAATATCTTACGCTCGTCAGTTTCATAATAAACCTCCGTTCGCGTTATCGGCAACAATACGGCCGTTTTCAATCATAATTACACGCTGTCCGAAATCACGAACAAGCTGATGCTCGTGAGTAACCATCAAAATAGTAGTACCTCTGCGGTTGATTTCGGTCAAAAGTTCAACTATTTCATAGGACATATTAGGGACGACATTACCTGTAGGCTCATCAGCAATAATAAGGTTAGGCTTGTTAACCAATGAACGTGCTAAACCAACACGTTGCTGCTCGCCGCCCGAAAGCTCAGCCGGCTTAC
>JAZSCC010000050.1:0-5395 GCA_045602685.1 Acutalibacteraceae bacterium
CCGTAGAGATAACCAACCTCACGTGCACCTACACCGATGTCACCTGCGGGAACGTCGGTATTAGGACCTATGTGCTTAGCAAGTTCGGTCATAAAGCTTTGGCAGAAACGCATAACTTCGCCGTCTGACTTGCCCTGTGGGTCAAAGTCAGAACCACCTTTACCGCCACCCATAGGAAGTGTGGTAAGAGAGTTTTTGAATGTCTGCTCGAAGCCCAAGAACTTCATAATGCTTTCATTTACCGAAGGATGGAAACGAAGACCACCCTTATAAGGACCTATAGCAGAGTTGAACTGTACTCTGAAGCCACGGTTAACCTGAGCCTGACCGTTATCGTCAACCCAAGAAACACGGAATTTAATCAATCTCTCAGGCTCAACCATTCTCTCGATAATTGCTAATTTCTCATATTCGGGATGTGCCTCAACAACCGGCTCGATAGATTTCAATACCTCTTCAACGGTCTGATGAAATTCTTTTTCGCCGGGGTTACGCTTTTCCATTTCAGCGTAAACCTTATTAAGATATTCATTTTTAAACATTATGTACTCCTCCTAATGTTCTCTAAAAAATTACTAAAGTATTATAATTCTTTTTTTTACCTCTGTCAACAAAAACTGACAATTTAACATCGTTTTCTAACAATTTTAAGTATTTTAAACACATTTAAAGGCAATAATATCAAGTTTTAGCGCTTTACCGCCCTAAAACTTAATATTATTAAGTTTGAATTCCGCATTTTCTGCTTTATTGGGTATAAAATTATCTTTGTTAAGATTTTAACTCTTTTTATTTAAAAAGTTAATCTAACTCTTTCATACCGGTATAAAGCTCATAATATCTGCCCTTAAGTTTCAGTAAATCATCATGAGTACCGCGTTCAATTATTTCACCCTTTTCCAAAACCATAATTGCATGGGCATTGCGCACTGTAGACAATCGGTGTGCAATAACAAAGGTTGTGCGGTCCTTCATAAGTCGGTCCATACCGTGTTCAATATGGCGTTCGGTACGTGTATCAACCGAACTGGTTGCCTCATCAAGCACTAAAATCGGTGCCTTGGACAATGCGGCTCTGGCAATATTAAGCAGCTGACGCTGACCTTGTGAAAGGTTAGAGCCATCCCCCTCGATTATAGTGCTATAGCCATCGGAAAGCCGCATAATAAAACTATGTGCACTCGCAGTCTTGGCGGCGGCAATAACCTCCTCGTCGGTGGCATCTAACCTGCCGTAGCGGATATTTTCCATAACCGTACCCGTGAACAAATGAGTATCCTGCAAAACCATTGCTATATTCTTACGCAAACCATCACGACTATATTCTTTTATATCTACCCCGTCAATCGTAATTGAACCCTCGTTTATATCATAGAAGCGGTTAAGAAGATTTGTTATGGTTGTCTTGCCTGCTCCCGTCGAGCCGACAAATGCAATCTTTTGTCCGGGCTTTGCATAAAGTGAAATGTTGCGAAGTATCACCTTATCGGGATTATAACCGAAGGTAACGTTATGAAGTTCAACGAAGCCCTGCATTCCCTCTCCCGATTTTGCATTTTCTACATCGGGTGCTTCGGGTTCACAATCAATTATACCAAACACACGTTCTGCACCCGCCAAGGCTGCAAAAATTGTGCTTATTTGCATAGACAACTGATTGATAGGCATTGAAAACTGTCTTGAATAATTAGCAAAAACCGTAAGGTCTCCCGGTCCAAGGCCGGTGGTACACATTAAAACTCCACCGAGTCCCACCGTAACAGCATAACTTATCATACTGATATTATGCATAACAGGTCCCATTACTCCGCCGAAAAACTGTGCCTTAAACTGCTTATCACGCATATCGTTATTAAGCAGTTCAAACTCATCACGACAGGTGTCCTCGTGGTTAAACACCTTTACAACCCTTTGACCCGTAACAGTTTCTTCAATATAACCGTTAACCGCACCCAAGGCTGCCTGCTGTCCTGAATAATATTTTCTTGATTTTCCTCCGATTACCGAAACGGTTTTCATTAAAACCGGCACGAAAACAACGGTAACCAAGGTAAGCCAAACATTAGTTGTAACCATAAATGCAAAAGTACCGATAAGACTTACAATTCCCGAAACAACCGAAGTCAGCGAGTTATTAAGCATAACGTCGATATTATCAACATCGTTGGTAAAACGGCTCATTGTCTCGCCCGTAGGGGTTGAGTCAAAATACCTTATAGGTAAGCGAAGCAATTTTTTGTAAAGTTCATTTCGAAGCTGCTCTGTGGCGTTTTGCGATACGCCTAACATAATTCTTGCCTGCAGATAGGTTGAGACTATGCCAAGCATATAAACCGCAAACATAATAATAACGGCAGCAAAAACGTAAACCATAACCTCTTGAAAGCCACCTGCAGAAATCAAGTTTTTCAAAATCGGCAATTGGCTTACTGCAGTAATCGCTTTATCAGCCACCTTGCCAACCGCAGTAAATGAAATCTGGGCGTTTGGCACAACTGCCATTGTAATACGGTTAATAATCGGTGCAAGCATATAAGCACCGATAAGTGAAGTAACGGTGCTTAAAAGCATACAAAGAAGCACCACTACAAGTCTCAATTTATACTTTGAAACATACGACCAAAGTCTTTTAACCGTGGCAAAAGTATTCTTCGGTTTGCCGTGAGGACGTGGGCCTCCCGGACCACCACCGCGGGGTCCGCCGCCGCGAGGACCCGGCATTTGACGTTTATTGCCTTCGGTGACTGCTCTGCTGTATTGTCTTTGGAGGTCTTCTAATGTTCGTTTAGCCATTATTTTGCCTCCTTTTCCATTTGAGAATAATATATTTCCTGATATTCCGTATTATTCTCTAACAGTTCTTTATGAGTACCGATACCGGTGATTTTTCCGTCATCCATAACTATAATTTTGTCGGCATCTATTACCGAGGAAATACGCTGAGCGATAATGATTTTGGTAGCATCGGGAATATCGTCTCGGAATGCACGCCTAATACCTGCCTCAGTAGCGGTGTCAACCGCACTTGTTGAGTCATCAAGTATTAAAATTTTCGGTTTTTTGAGTAAAGCACGGGCAATACAAAGCCTTTGCTTCTGACCACCCGAAACATTTGAACCGCCCTGCCCTAAATCACTTTCATAACCCTTAGTAAAGCCGTCAATGAACTTGTCGGCTTGAGCACTGGCGGCAGCTGCAGTAATCTCCAAATCGGTAGCGTTTTCATCTCCCCAACGTAAGTTTTCTGCAATAGTACCGCTGAACAAAACATTCTTCTGCAGTACCATACTTACCCCTTCACGAAGATTGTAAAGTGAATAATCCTTTACATTAACCCCGTCAACCAATACCTCCCCGTTATCCACATCATAAAGGCGGGGTATCATAGAAACGAGAGTGGTCTTTCCGCAACCTGTCGAACCGATAATACCAACCAGACTGCCTGCATCTATGGTAAGGTTAATATCATTTAACACCGTTTCTTCGCTGTTTTTATAGTATCGGAAGGAAACGTTTTTAAACTCGATTTTACCATTCTTGACCTCTAAAGATTTTTGCGCGGCATTGATATCAGTAATATCTATTTCCTCATTTAAAACCTCTTTAATACGTCGAGCCGATGCCAATGCACGTGCCGAGGTCATTAAAAGAAATGTTATCATTGTAATTGACATTAATATTTGAGTAACATAGGTCAAAAAAGCCGAAAGGTCGCCAATGTCCATACCGCTTCGTATTACCGCATCCGAACCGAACCACAAAACCGCAAGTGTTGTTAGGTTCATACAAACAGTGGTAACCGGTTGCATAAAAATCATAATTTTCAAAGCCTTAATACCCGTTTGCTTTAAATCACGGTTAGCAATCTGAAAGTTCTCATTTTCATAACCTTCACGTACAAAGGATTTTACGACGCGAATATTTGTAACTCCCTCTTGAACGGTAGAGTTCAATTTATCAATCTTAACCTGCATTTTGGTAAAACGCTTGAATCCCAAAAAGATTAAGCCAAATATTCCGATTAGCATTAACGGGATAGTAATAGCCAAAATCACCGAAAGACTCGGTCTTAAGGCAACTGCCATTACAACTCCGCCTATCATCATACCGGGAGAACGCAAAGCCATACGAAGTAACATATTAACAAAATTTTGCATTTGCGTCACATCGTTTGTAAGACGGGTAACCAAAGAACCGGTTGAAAATTTATCAATGTTTTTTGAGGAAAAATCCTGCACCTTACTGTAAACATCCGAACGCAAATCTGCCGCAAAATTAACCGATGCCTTTGCACCGAAGTATGCACCGCCGACACCGCCTGCCATCATAAAAACGGCAATTAAAATCATACCTATCGCAGTAGCAACACTTTTTGTAACGGTCAAACTGCCGTCCTCTCCCGCATTGATAACAGTTGATAGCATAAATGGCATAAGCACCTCTCCAATGACCTCAACAATCATACAAAGCGGACCTATAATAAAGTACGGCAAATAAGGTTTTATATACTTAAACCAGGTTTTCATTTTGTACTCCTTTCAACCGTCTGACGCAAATTATCATTCATTTTTTCAAGGCAATGCGCAAGGACCTTCATATCTTGTTCGTTGATACCTTCAAACATAGCATAATCAATATCCGAAAACAGTATATGCGTCTTATTTATAACATTCTTACCCTTTTCAGTAATTCTTATTTGATTTTTTCTACTATCGGTATCACAAGCAGTACGGATAATAAATCCTCCTGTCTCCAATTTTTTAAGTGTAGTTGCCACTGCAGCGGGACTTATCTCAAAATGGTCGGCTATTGAACGCTGAGTAGCATCTTCATGACGTGAAATATACATAAGTAACATATGCTGACTGCGGTGAATGCCAAAGTTCTCTGCCGATTGACGTTCGAAAATCCTGCGGTGAAGTCGGTCATTTTTTCTAAACATTTCAACCGATTTTTTTAAATTTTCATCATAATTTTTTAGCATTTAAAATCACCTCAAAATAGGTAAATAAAAAATAGTTAACGTGTTTATTGTTTACACGTTAACTATTTTATCATATTGACACTTTATGTCAAGAGTAAAATATGAACAATATTTAAATTTCATCTAAATTTGGTCAAAAAGTGACCAAGGGTATATGCTTTCGGGATTTGACTCAAACTTGTACTGTTTCCCGTTTAAAATAAAGTCGATTTTATGTGAAAACAATGCCACTTGACCTCTAATAGCAGAGCCATATTTTCTATCCCCTAAAATCGGGTGCTTACGGCTTGCAAACTGCACCCTTATTTGATGGGTACGGCCTGTATGCAGTTTGATTTTCACTAAAGACACTGTACCGCTCTCGGTTTCGGCAGTAGCCAGCCTTATAAATTCAAGGCTTGCTTTTTTAAC
>JAZSCC010000051.1:0-2060 GCA_045602685.1 Acutalibacteraceae bacterium
CCAGACGGCGTTGCGGTTACCATTATTCCCGGTGTTCCGTAATCTTCTAGTGAGATGTGCGTATTTGGAACACTGATGATATTTACATCTCGGTATAATCCGCCGTAAAAGGTAAAATCGGCAGTTTGAGGATAAACTGTATCATTAGGACTGTTATCTACTAAAATTATCAAGCAATTATCTTCTCTTAACCAGGAGGTTATATCAACTCTGAATGTTGAATATCCACCGTCATGATGAGCAAGGCGTTTACCGTTCATATAAACATCAGCTGAGCTGTTTGCACCGTTTATTTCCAAAAAGTATTTATCATTTTTAGGTAATTCGCTTTTAATAATTCGCTTAGCATAACAACAAATACCGCGAAAATAGTCGTTACCGCCGTCTTGACCGTCAATTGCATTCCATGTGTGCGGTAAATTGATTTGTTCACCGCTTTGCGGCATTGATGCCGGAGCTTCATTTAAATCCTTAATAAATAACCAATTATCATTAATATTTAATACTGTTCTCATAATTTTCTCCCAAGTTATTCTCCGTGCTTTATTTTTAACGCCTTAATATTTTCCTGAACCCGTTGTTTGGAAAGGGGATATAGAAAAACCAAACAAAATGTTACAATTAAATACAGTACTGCCGGCACAACAGTTGCAATATTGTATATTCCATTCTTCACACTAACGCTTTGTGTTGTACCCAAACCCTCTACATAACCAATAAATGCTAATGACCAACCGCCCAAGCCGCTCGCAATACCTTGACCGAGTTTTCTTGCAAACGAACAAATGGCATATATCGTACCATCCTGGCGGATTCCGGTACGAAGTTCATGGTCATCAATTACATCGGTTATAAAAGCCCAAATAATCAGATTAAATAAACCAAACCCAAGAAAACCGATGACACTTGTTATAACATAAACCCACATATTTGTTGTTTTAATAAAAAATAAAAATGAAAACGCTATTGTTCCGAGCACAGAAGCAAATATGCCTATTGATTTTTTACCGAACTTTCTTGTCAAAGGTACTGCGAACGGTGCTAAAACGAGTATCGGTACAAAACCGACCGCATTCATTATTGTTAAGCCTAACGTATTATTAAAATAATCCTTAAAAATATAATTACTAATCGTTTGACTTAATGTTTGAGCTGCCAAAAAGAAAATATACACTAAACTAATTGCAATTAAAGCTTTGTTTGTTATTAAAGTTTTTAATGTTTCCTTAAAGGGAGCTCCTTTTACAACTTCAGGCGATTTAACTCGTTCTGTGCAAAGAAAATAACAAATAATATAACTCAAAACAGAAAAAGCACCTAAAATTAAAGCCGCAATCGGAAATGCCTTTGCATTGGCAATCTTAGTTCCGTTAGATAGGGTAGTGTATAAAAATAGCGGCATTATTACACCAATAACAATCTGAGGAACCATCGAGCCAATTCCTCTGGAGGTTGAGAGAGAAGCTCTGTCATCAGCTTCACTGCTCATTACTGAGGCCATAGAACCGTATGGGATGTTAATTGCTGTATAACAAATACTCCCCCAAAAAAGATAGGTTGCAAACATATATACTATTTTCAGTGTCATCGGCGCCGACGCTAATGAGGATTGATACATTAAAAATGATGCTAATGCAACCGGACCGCAACAGTAAAGTAGCCAGGGCTTGAATTTACCATTTTTAAATTTAGTTTTATCGGCGATTCTTCCCATTAAAGTATCAGTAAATGCGTCAATTATTCTTGCTATCAAAAACATAGTACCGACTAAACCGGCATTAATCCCCAAAACATCAGTATAAAACACCTGTAAATATAAACTTGCAAAAACAAACGTAAAATCATTGGCTATGTTACCGATTAAATAGCCGATTTTATCCCTTGCGCCAAAAGGCCTGACACTTAAAGATTTACTACTCATAACCAAAACTCCTAAAAAATGATAGTTTAAAGTTATTATGAGCAAAATCCATAATCATTATTCTATTGTTTCACTTTTAATAATCATTAAGTAAAATTAAAATAAAATAAAGAAATCCTGTTTTGAAAACGGGATTTCT
>JAZSCC010000052.1:0-4183 GCA_045602685.1 Acutalibacteraceae bacterium
CCGACTTCATTTAAGGTTTTAATTATAGAATACATCTCCTTGGCGGCGTTTGGGTCAAGTGCATTAACAGGCTCGTCCAACAATAACAGGTCCTCAGTGGCACAAAGTGCTCTTGCTAACAATACACGTTGTTGCTGTCCACCCGAGAGTACCGAAAAAGGTTCGTTTATAAGATTATCAATCTTTAGTAATTGCATATTATTTAACGCTTTTTGCTTCATTTCCATTGTATACCAAGGCATTTTGCTCTTTCCTGCAAAGCCCGACATTACAACCTCTTTAACCGAGGCAGGAAAGTCTCTTTGAGCCGACTGTTGTTGAGGCAGATAGCCAATAGATTTCCTATGCCTCGAACAACAAAAGTCAATACTGCCGCAAACCGGTTTAACCAAACCTAATATCCCTTTAATCAACGTACTTTTTCCGCTTCCGTTCTCACCCACCACACATAAATAATCACCGTTATCAACGCTTAACGAAAGGTTTGAGATAACAGCACGTCCGTCATAAGCAAGTGTTAAGTTTTTTAATGTTAATCTAGCCATTTAAGGCCTCCTTGATACTTTCAATGTTTTGTTCCATTAACTTTAAATAATTCAACCCGTCGTCCAACTCCCGACGTGACAATGTATGACAGGAATGTAACATAACTGCCTTACCGCCAACCTTTTGGGCAATAACCTCGGCAAAAACAGGATTTGAGTTTTCCATATAAAATACGTGTTTTACACCTGATTCTACGGCCGTTTGTGTTAGAGAAGTAATCTGATTAACCGAGGGGTCACTTACGGCAGAACATCCGGGGAAAGCCGCATCAAAATCCAATCCGTAATCATAAAAAAGGTATCTGAATGGAAAACGGTCACCGAAAACAAGCTTTTTACCTTTATTTTGACTAACGGTCTCTTTCAAGGATTTATCAAGCGACTGTAGCTGTGACACGTATACTTTGCAGTTTTGAGTGTATATAGCGCTGTTTTTATTATCAAGCTCTGAAAGTATACCGGTCAATGCATTCACTATTTCAACAGCTCTTTTGGGTGAAGTCCAGACGTGCTCATCAAAGGCGTTACCCTCATGATGATTTTCACCATGTTCGTGATTATGCTCGTGCTCCATACTTTCGGAAATAATTTCCTTTAACGTTGGTGTAAAATCAGTAATTGCACACCACCTTGCATTTGACTTCACTGTGGTTTTAAGTTCGTTTATCCAAGCCTCATCAGACTCTCCGCCTACATAAACAATCAAATCGGCAGTTGCTACTGTTTTTAACTCTGAAACCGTCAGGTTTTGAAGCTTAAAATCATGGCTTTCGGTTCCTAACGGCACCAACATTTTAACATTAACCTTATCCCCTGCAATATTTTTTATAAAATCATATTGCGGAAAAACAGTACATACAATTTCCAACCGTAACGACTCTTCTACGCTTCCAACACAACCGGTTAAACTTAAAATACAAAATATAACTAAAATGACACAACAAATAAATCTTTTCATATTTCACCCGTTGTTTTCAGAACATCCGGCACACTCACCGTATAAAACAGCACGTCCACCGCCCAAAACGAAATTATGTTCTGACCTTATATGCTCGCAAACATCGTTTAAACGTTCACACTCCATATGAATTAACCGACCGCACCTTACACATTTTAAGTGATAATGCTCATCACAATCATCGTGAACGTCGGCAAACTGATACACAAACTGATGGCTGTCACCTGTTTCAAAACGACGAATTATGCCTTTTTCAAGTAAATTTGATATTTGACGGTACACCGTACTTTTGCCTCTCCCGTCTTTGCATACCGAGTCGGCAACCTGACCGACGGTAAAATGACGCTCACAGTTCTTCTTAAAAAAATCTATTATTCTTTTCTTTTGCTCGGTATTATAATTTTTCGGCACAAAAACACCTCTTTAAAATTTAAGAATCATTCTCACTTTAAAAGTATATCACCTTATGTATAAAAGTCAAGTAAGTTAAGAATTATTCTCAATTCTTAAAAATAAAAAAGAAAAGAGCAGAAGAAACTTTTGTTTCCTCTGCGCTTTCAGGGCATTTTCCGTGCTTACAGCGTTTTTTGCCAACGGCTTTTGTCTTCAAAGTACCAACCGTCCGATTCTGCATCGAAAGCGTTGTACATTTCCAACATAGTGCAGGTGGCAAGATAGGTATCCCATCCCATCGGTGCGGAATAACGCTCAATATCAGAAATTTTCTGACGGCTTTTTCCAATCATTGCGCCAAGCTCATCCTGAGAAATGCGAACCTTTTTGCGAATAACGGGCAGGCGCTCGACGAGGTGACCAATCAACTGCTGTCTTTCAGCACTAATCACGAATTCGGGCATATCATCACCGCTCACTTAAAATTTTACAAATTAATTATATAACTATTTCAATGTAAAATCAAATGTTTTTGAGCGGTGAATACATTTTTTGTAGAAATGAACAATCGAATTGTTATATTTTTAACCATTTACCACAATAAATTTCACAATATTGTCACATAAGGTTATACAAAAATTTTTAAGCAAAATTTATATATAAACCATTTATGTCACTTTATCCGAAAATCCTTAATTTAAGCCGAGTTCAGCGTCTGTCACGTCAAATATCGAAAGGTCGGTTTAAGCATAAAACACAGCTAAAACCGACCTGATAATTTTACATATTACAATAATCAAATTATATTGACATTATGCAACAGGCAAGTCAATTTCGGAATCGTCTTTTCCATTATTTGTCACCTGACTGTTCACCACTCGCGGACTGTTTTTGCCCTCAGCACAATCCTTTGTAATGATAATCTCAGAAATAGATTTATCTGACGGCGAATCAAACATTAAATCTCTCAGAATATTTTCAATTATTGAGCGAAGTCCTCTGGCGCCCGTCTTTCTCTCTACAGTTGTCTTTGCAATATAACGCAAAGCATCTTCCTCGAATTCTAATTTGATATTATCCATACGGAAAAGCTCTTTATACTGTTTTAAAACAGAATTTTTAGGCTCAACCATAATTCGATACAACGTTTCCTCATCCATTGCATCAAGCGAAGCAATAACAGGCAAACGGCCGACCAACTCCGGAATAAGACCAAACTTAACCAAATCGTGATGAATGACCTTACGTGAGGTTATCTCCTCTTCCATCTGCTGTTTTGACTTAACCTCAGCACCAAATCCTAAACTGCTCTCACCTATACGCTTTGCAACTATTTTCTCAATACCGTCAAAAGCACCGGCACAGATAAACAAAATGTTTGTGGTATTAATCTGTATAAATTCCTGTTGAGGATGTTTTCTGCCACCCTGAGGAGGAACATTGGATACAGTACCCTCCAATATTTTCAAGAGTGCCTGCTGTACGCCCTCACCGCTTACATCCCTGGTAATTGAAGCATTTTCGGATTTACGGGCAATCTTATCTATTTCATCAACATAGATAATTCCGCGTTCAGCCTTTTCAATGTCAAAATCAGCCGCCTGAATCAGTCGCAAAAGAATATTCTCAACATCCTCGCCGACATAGCCTGCCTCAGTAAGCGTTGTAGCATCGGCAATGGCAATCGGAACGTCTAAAAATCTTGCCAATGTCTGCGCTAAAAGAGTTTTTCCTACACCGGTAGGGCCCAACATCAGCACATTGCTTTTAGTTAGCTCAACTTCGCTTTTTTCTTTATAGAAAATGCGCTTATAATGATTATAAACCGCAACCGAAAGGGTTTTTTTGGCATCATCCTGACCGATAACGTACTCATCCAAATGAGCTTTAATCTCTTGAGGAGTCGGCAATTTGAAATCCTTATCGAGAGCCTTAGTTTCTTTCTGGGATTTTCGCGGCGCACCCAAATCATTTTCAGCGAGCAGAGAGTAACAAACCTCTATGCACTCATCGCAAATAAACACACCGTTGCCGGCAATTAAATGGTCTACCTCTTGCTCAGTACGTCCGCAAAATGAACAAACTGGAAAGTTTTTGTTATTATTAGGCATTATATACTCCTAAATTATAATTATCTTTTTTCTATTACCTTATCGATAAGGCCGTACTCCTTAGCCTCATAAGCCGACATAAAGTTATCTCGCTCAGTATCAATTCTTATTGTCTCAAGCGGTTTTCCGGTATTCTCAGCTAAAATTTTATTAAGCTTCTCTCTTGTTTGCTCAAT
>JAZSCC010000053.1:0-2186 GCA_045602685.1 Acutalibacteraceae bacterium
AAAAATCCGATTATGTCAACAACAATTTTTTAATTTAATTAATATTTATGTAAACTAGTTATGTTAACCGCAATCTATTGTGTTCTTTGGTTATTATGTAAACTTAAACCCACATTATTTTTATATTTATTTTTTAAAAAAAATGTGTTATACTTAAAAAAAGCAAAAATTAGGGGTTGAAATATTAATGAAAACCGCAATTATTACAGGTGGCGCAACAGGAATAGGCGCTGCTATCTCTTCCCTGTTGGCTGAAAACGGTTATAACTGTGTAATAGCGTATAATAAATCACAAAATAAAGCGGATTGTCTTTGCAAAGAATTACTTGAAATGAACTATAGTGCCGTAAGTTTCAGATGTGATGTTACTGATGCGAAAAGCGTTAAAGCTCTATTTGATTTTACTGTAAATAAATACGGAACCATAGATTTACTTGTTTCAAATGCCGGAATTGCCGAACAGAAGCTGTTCACTGATATTACCGATGAGGATTGGAGTAAAATGATTACAACCAACCTCACCGGATGCTTTAACTGTTGCCGAGAGGCTTCACGGGTTATGATTCCTAACCATAAAGGCAATATTATTAATATTTCCTCTATGTGGGGGGTTGTCGGTGCATCGTGCGAGGTGCACTATTCAGCTGCTAAAGCCGGTGTAATTGGGCTAACAAAAGCATTAGCTAAAGAATTAGCGCCAAGTAATATAAGGGTAAACTGTGTAGCTCCCGGCGTTATTAAAACAAGTATGATAGAAAATATTTCAAATGATGACATAAATAATTTAATTAATGAGACTCCCCTATCTCGTTTAGGTACGCCTAATGACGTTGCTGAAGCAGTTTTATTTTTTGCTTCTGAAAAGTCCTCATTTATCACAGGTCAGGTTTTAAGTGTAGACGGAGGTTTTATTCTCTAATCTTCAAATGATGCGCCATAATCGAATATCTCACCTGCTATATTGCTACCCGGATATTCTATTACGTTGGTATATGCATCAGGCACCCTGCCGACTATAACTGTCTCCGCTAATATAAATTCGGTATTAAAGCTTCCGGATGAACGGTACCAAGGCATAACAAAATACACTTCACTGCTTATTCCCAATGTGATTTGATGTAAGGTTTGATTTATACCGGCCGAAATAAAATTACTTTTTATTTCCGAGAAAACGACCGAGCTTATTTGCATTTTGATATTAATTTTAGGACCTCTGTTGTTTAAAAATTGATTTCCTGTCAGAGTTCCAATAGGTATTCCCATTGTAATACTGTCGTTAGCGTTAATCTTTTCTTGTATAAGATTTATTACTCCGGCCTTAATTTTTGTTATTTCTACCGTATTAAATTCAACTGAAGTTACGGTGCCGTCCCCTGCTGTGTTAATAGTCATTAAATCTGAATATTTTAAACCTTTGTCTTCCAGAAAGTCATAAATTGTTTTGTTAATTACCGTGTTTGAAAGTATTTTAGCTCTGGAGTTTGCATAATTGTTTATAATAACTCTTAAGCGTTTATCAGCCTCTAATGTAAGTGAAATTAATAGTATAATAATAAGTATAAAAGAAACAAATCTGATAGTATTTCGTTGTTTAAATATAAAATCACCTCCTGAAAACATCCTACGCGAATAATTTCAAGAGGTGATTCTATTATTGTATTTAAGTCTTAGGTTATATAAAAATTTCTTATTGTTTCTACAACTTTATCTATGCCGACGCGGCTGTTTATAGTTAAGTCAAAGTTTGTTAATTCTCCCCATTTTTGATGAGTATAGTAGTTATAATACGATGCACGGCGTTTTTCGGTTTTCTTAATAATTTCTTCTGCCTTCTGTTTTGGCAGTCCTAAACGCTTTTGAATGTTATCAATTCGAATATCCTTATCGCAATGAATAAATACATTTAAAACATCATTACGTTCTTTTAAAACATAATCTGCACAGCGGCCTAAAATAATACAGGGACCTTTTTCGGCTAACTGTTTAATTATTTCACTTTGGGAGATAAACAAACGGTCATTTAACGGTAAATTAGGAACACTCATACTGCCAACGCCGGTATAGGAATAAGTATTTAAGGATAATGAATAAAGCAAACTGTTGGTTGCTTTTTCATCATATTGTTCAAGTATTTCGGGATTAATACCGCTTTGATTTGAAGTCGGAGGCCAAGCGGTCTTAGGAAG
>JAZSCC010000054.1:0-7616 GCA_045602685.1 Acutalibacteraceae bacterium
CTCAACCTTTTTGCCATCCTCTGTACCGTAAAATTTAGCAACAAATTTCTTTTTATCTTTTATTAATTTTGCATCAATAGTCCAATATTCCTCAGGCTGAAAAGCTCTGATTTCTTTTTCACGGTCAACAATCAAACGAAGGGCTACCGACTGAACACGACCGGCAGACAGTCCCCTTTTAACCTTTTTCCAAAGAAACGGACTTAACTTATAACCGACAAGGCGGTCCAAAACACGACGCGCCTGCTGAGCATCAACAAGGTCAATATCAACCTTACGCGGATTACTCATACCTGTATTAACGCCTGACTTAGTAATCTCATTAAAGACTACTCTGTTTTCATCACTTAAATCAAGGCCTAAAACGTGTGCTAAATGCCAAGAAATAGCCTCTCCTTCACGGTCAGGGTCGGTAGCAAGATAAACAAATTCACTTTTATCTGCTAAATCCTTTAGTTTTTTGATGACATCTTTTTTGTTTGCAAGGTTTTGATATTTCGGTTGAAAACCGTGTTCAATATCAATTCCCATTGAAGATTTAGGCAAGTCCCTTACGTGACCGGTACAACCGACCACCTCAAACCCTGAACCTAAATATTTTTGTACTGTTTTAGCCTTTGATGGAGACTCTAAAATAACTAACTTAGACAAAATATCACTCTTTCTGGTGGAATATATTATTTAAGGCGGTATCTTCCGCCCGGTAATGCTTCAATAAATCCGCAAATTTCAAGTTCGGTCACAGCGCCTAAAACAGTGCCTGCCGACAAACCTGAATTTTCAATTGCATCATCAGGAATAAAACTATCGCTAAATTTTTCAAATACACTCAAAACCTCTGCCGCTTCATCAGTTAACATTCCTTTATCATACTTTGCAGTTACTCTTTTTTTACCTGCATCGGTAGTTTGAATAGTAACGGTTTCGTATTTTAACTGTTTTTCCTTAACGTACACCGGAGTTTTACGTTCAGGCGAATGTATTTTATCCGGATAAAGACTTATGTATTCGTTAATTATATCGGTAACATTCAATAAAGGTCTTGCACCATCGGCAATCAGACGATTTGAACCTTCATATTGCGGCAAGGTAGGGCTTCCCGGTATAACAAAAACATCTCTGCCTTGCTCTGCAGCATGACGTGCAGTAATAAGCGTGCCGCTTTTAGCACCACCCTCCAACACAACAACCGCGTTTGACAACCCCGACATTATTCTGTTTCTTTGAGGAAACGAGCCACGTGTGACTTTACAATAAGGAGGATATTCTGACACTAAACAACCGTTACTTATAATATTTGCACGCAATTGAGCATTAACCTTTAAATAGTCTGCCTCAATTCCGCAACCCAAAACACCTATTGTAAAACCATTCACTTCAATCGCACCGTGATGAGCTGCACTGTCACCACCGACAGCACCACCCGACACTATTACAAATCCACAAGATGCAAGGGTGTTTGCAATAACTCTGCCGCAACCTGCACCGTAATCAGAAATCTTACGAGGTCCGACAATAGCAATAGTAGGATTACCGTTAAAATCATACCTTGAACCCTTAACGTATAAAACGGCCGGAGGATCCGGTATGTTTAATAAGCGCTCAGGATATATTGAATCGTCAGGTGTAATAATACTTATTCCTAACCGAGCAGAATCTTTAATGATTTTAAAAATTTCTTTACGAGGCACTTTATGAAGCTTCGCAATCTGTGTTTTCGATAGATGACAACGCGCAATTTTCTCATTGTCAGGTGCATTATAGAAATTCTCGGCAGTACCGTATTGTGAGATTACCCTACCAACAGCTGAATTACCGTATCCCAAAACCTTCTGTAACCAAATCCAATATTCATTAGCCATTAGTTTACCTCGTCACGCGTCATTTCCCACATAATCACCGATGCGGCAGCCGCGGCGTTAAGTGATTCGGCTCTGCCCTTCATTGTTATGGTAATTGAGCGGTCACAAAGTTTAATTGCGGTCTCGCTAAGACCGTTAGCTTCGTTACCAATCAGCACTGCACAATTACCGCCGAAATCAACATTAGTAACATCACAGTCAGCGTTGTTTACAACCGATGCATATAGCGTAAAGCCCTTGCTTCTGAGAATTTGCAATGTTTCGGTGATATCATCGGCTAAAATCACCGGAAGACGCAATAACGCACCCATTCCGGCACGCTGAGCTTTCGGAGAAAACGGGTCACAGCTCTTATTGAACACAATCAGTCCTGAAATACCGAAAGCCTCGGCAGTACGGGCAATTGTGCCTAAGTTTGAAGGGTCGGCTGTGTTTTCAAGCACAATATAACGACCGTTTTCAATACGATCAACCACAGTTTTCTCAGGCATTTTAACAACACACATAATCCCTTGCGGAGAAACGGTATCACTTATATATGAGAAAAGACTGTCGGGAACTTTCACAATCGTATTAGCCTTTACTGTTAAAGCTTTAAGACTATCTGACTCCTCAACGCTTTCGGCAAGAATAAGTGTATCAACTGTATAACCGTTGATTGCGGCATCGGCTGAAAGACGCAGGCCCTCCAGCACAAAAAGACCTGTTTTTCTACGTTCTTTAGCAGAGGTAAGCAGCTTTTTAACCGATTTAATCAACTTATTATCTCTACTTGTAATAACCGAAAAATCCACCTTTCCCACCTCATCGCACAATTTCTCATATTAATTAAATAGTATAGCAGAAATCAACTCTAAAATCAAGAGAAAATAAAAACAATATAATGTAAAGAAAATTTTGATGCCGCAGTTTCCACTGCGGCATCAAAATTTAATTATTCTGTTTTTTCAGCAATAACCTTTTGCGCAATAAACTCAGGTGCTTCCTCATAACGCTCAAAATTAAAATCAAAGGTTGCTCTGCCTTGAGCAATAGAACGCATTGCTGTTGGGAAATTACCCATTTCTGATGACGGAACCTCAGCAATAATCTCCTGTTTTCTTCCGTTACAAGGATTCATACCCAAAACTCTGCCACGGCGCTTATTTATATCACCAATAACATCACCCATAACATCATCAGGTACTATAACCTTTAATGTGCCGATTGGCTCTAACAATACAGGGCTGGCGTTGGGGATACCTGCCTTAAATGCAACAGCGGCAGCCATTTTAAAGGACATTTCGGACGAATCAACCGGATGATAAGAACCGTCAACCAGCGTAGCCTTCAGTCCTACAACCGGATAACCTGCCAAAGTACCCTTCTTTACACACTCTCTTAAACCTGTTTCAACTGCCGGGAAGAAATTCTTAGGTACCGAGCCACCGAATACTTTCTCTTCAAATATCATTTCGTCACTGTCACACGGCTCGAACTCAATCCATACATCACCAAACTGACCGTGTCCTCCCGACTGCTTCTTATGTCTTCCCTGAACCTTAACCTTTTTGCGAATAGTTTCACGGTAAGCAACCTTTGGTATTTCAAGTTTAATCTCAATGCCGAATTTGTTTTTAATCTTAGATGAAACAACATCCAAATGTTGCTCACCGAGTCCGGACAATACAAGTTCTCTTGTTTCTTTATCTGTAGCAAAGCTTAAGGTAGGGTCTTCCTCACAAAGACGTGCAAGACCGTTGGAAACCTTTTCTTCCTCGCCTTTTTTAAGAACCTTAACAGCCATTGATAAGCAAGTCTTTGGGAACTCTGCAGCAACAATTTCGACACCTGAACCTGCTGCACAAAGTGTATCTCCGGTTTTAACGTTGCCCAACTTTGCAACCGAGCCAATGTCACCGGCGTTAATCACATCCGCGTCCTCCTGCTTGCCGGCTTTAAGCCACATAACCTTACCGAGTTTTTCTTCCTCTTTAGTACGCATATTAATAAGCTTAGCATCAGCCTTAATACTGCCGTTAATTACCTTGAAATAGGAAAGCTTACCTACAAACGGGTCAGCAATTGTTTTAAACACAACCGCAGTAGCAGGTGCAGCAGGGTTACAGTTAGCAGTACCCAAGGCTTCTCCGTTCTTGATTTTATACTCACGGTCAGCGGCAGACGGTGCAATGTCAGCCAGAACATCCAGTGCAATACCAACACCGGCACCGGTTTGATTGATGCCGCAGAATACCGGACAAATATCGCCTGAAACCATACCTTTTTTAAGAGCTTCTTTAATCTCGTCAGCAGTAAATTCCTCACCGCCGAAGTATTTTTCCATCAAAGCCTCATCAACCGAAGCAACTGCCTCAAGCATAACGTCACGCATATTGGCAATATCATCATTTTGAGGCATTTCGGTTTCGTTACACTTTACGCCATCACACATATAGGCTTTACCGGTAATTAAATTAACATAAGAAACAACCGTTTCGCCCTGTACATAAGGGATAACAACCGGACAGATAACTGCACCGTAATGGGCAGTAAGAGTAGAAATAACACGGTAAAAGTATGCACGAGGCGAATCTAACTTACCGATGAAAAAGGATACCGGTACTCCGGCCGCCTTAGCCTGGTCATAATTTATTTGAGAACCGACGTTAAGACCTGATTTACCCGAAAGCACGATAACTGCACTATCAGCGGCAGTCAAGGCTTCACTTACGCCGCCTGCAAAGTCAAAAAGACCGGGAACATCAATCAAATTAATCTTATTATCTTTATATTCAAACTGATACACGGCAGTAGAAACCGATACACTGCGCTTCTTTTCCTCAGCATCAAAATCCATAACCGCAGTTCCGTCTGCCGTTTTACCGATTCGGTCGGTAATACCGGCAGCAAAAAGCATTGACTCTGCTAATGTAGTTTTACCGGACGAGCCGTGACCGAGTAACGCGATACTCTTGATTTTAGTAATGTCAAACTGTTTCATTTAAAACCATCCTCTATAAAAAATATAATATATTGAGGTATATATATAAGCAATAAATCGTTGTGCAAAATATACAAATTTTATGCATAATTTTTAACGATTTTATTCCCTTTCAATAAGTATAACATACCGTGTTACTGATTTCAAGTAGTAATTAAAATAAAATACCTCTTTATTATTATATTTTATACGTATGGTGAAAATGAAAAAAGCACCTGATAATATCAGGTGCTTTAAACAAAAAAACAATTTATTCAAATGTCATATCATCTGTCTGCTAATCTAAAGAGATTTTTAAACTGCGCCGATGAAGCCATCGATGTAAACTCCTCACCTGCTACAATAATATGGTCAACGAGTTTAATGTTTACATTGGCTAAGGTTTTAAATAATTCGCTGGTACTTTCAACATCATCTCTCGACGGTAAAGCAACTCCATTGGGATGATTATGCGACAAAATAACTCCGGAAGTCATTGGATATTTTAATACAATTTCAATTAACCTGCGGCAGTTTATAAGACAACTGGATGTATCACCCTCGCAAACCGTTTCAAAACCAACTACCTTGCAGGATGCGTCAATACAAATGACCACAACCTGCTCACTTAAAACACCGGAATAATAATTAATTAAATACTCGGCAGTTTTATCAGGAGTATTAAGCCTTATACCCTCACTTGAGCTTTTACGGTACTGATGAAAGAGCGGCAATATCATTCTTATAAGCGTAACGGTATTCATAGTAACGCCGTCAACCGAAAGCAGTTGTTCAGTATTCGCCTGTAAAACACCTGCCAGCGAGCCGAAACGGTCAATTAAAGCATGTGCCAACGGATTGGTATCACGTCTCGGCACGGAATAATACAGAAGCATTTCCAGCATTTCGTGTTCATGCATACCTTTAAAGCCAGTTTCCGAAAAACGCGCCCTCATTCGGTCACGGTGCCCTGTGTGAATACCTGATTTTTTATCAGCGACTTTAGACGTCTTTTTCCCATTAGTTGTTTTCATTTTTATGTTTTCTTTCATAACGCTTTCCTAAATCCAATTTATAATAAACCCTGTACAATTTTAAGCGGTCACTTAGCTGAGAACATATTTCTGCAACAGCTATACCGCCAACAATATCAATAACCACGTGTTGCTTTGTAAATACAACTGAAAAGCACACCAGAACAGTCATAACTACCGACAGCACTTTATACCATTTTTGAACTCGCTCGCACTTAACAATATACCTTGTAGCAAAATAACTGATTGAGCAATGCATAGACGGGAACAAATTATCAGGAGTATCGGCTTTATAAATAAAATCCAAAAGAAACGTTGAAAGGTCATTAACCTTAATTTCAGGTCTTATTACAAACGTAGGAAACGAAACAAATATAATTGCACAAACCAATTTTCCTAACATTTCTGCAGAGAGCGCTTTACAACACATTTCCTTACTGTTACGGCAGATTAAAACGAAGCTGACCACCCAAAAAACATAGGTTAATATGTAAATATAAATCCATTGAGGAACGACGGGAATTATATTATCAAGAGAAATTGAAATATCAAAAAAATTTTCATAACTGCCATAAATACACAAATTTAAAAATCTTGTAGCATAAAAGGCCAATACTTGACCTATTACCCACAAAACAACCGGTATTACGGCATAATCCGGCAACAATTTTCTCCTTAAGCTTAAAACACTCATACTCTGACCCCTTAATCAAGTATTTGACATATTATAACACTATACTTCAAATTTTTCAAGAATATAAAATTGTGTGTAAATATAAATAATTATTGAATTAAACAACACATTATGCTAGAATAATTATAGTTATAATTATTATGAAGGGGTTGTTATTGTAATGGATAATATAGTATCTATCGGTATTGTTTCGTATAACAACCAGAAAAAAATTATAAATGCTGTTTCTTCTATAATAAAACACACAAAAAATCTTAATTATAAACTGTTTATTTTTGATAACAATTCAACCGACAATACAAAATCGGAAATGAAAAACTTAGACCAAAATGTACTGTTTATTGAAAACGGTAAAAATTTGGGTTTTGGAAAGGCTCACAACCTTGCAATCCCTTTAATCGAATCAAAATATCACGCAATAGTTAATCCGGATATAATTTTAAATGATGATTCTTTAAGCAAAATCATTGAATATATGGAAAACAATCCGGATGTGGTTTTGGCTGTGCCGAAAATCCTTTTTCCTGATGGTACAGAGCAAAAACTACCTAAACTAAAACCAAAACTCATATATCTTTTGGCACGTCGTACCCCGTTCTTTAAATCGAAAGCAAAAGAATATACGATGGAAGATATAAAAATAACCGAACCTTTTGAAATCGACCAATGCACCGGCTGTTTTATGGTTATAAAAACCGATGTATTCAAGGCTTTAGGTGGGTTTGATGAACGCTTTTTTATGTATATGGAAGATGCCGATTTAACCTTGCGCGCCAAAGAATACGGCAAAACTATGTATCTTCCCCAATTTTCAGTAATTCACGAATGGGAGCGCTCAAGTTCTAAAAGCTTGAAATATTTAATGATTCATATAAATTCAATGATTAAATTTTTGTGGAAGCACAAACACTGGAAATGAGGCGATATTTTGAAGATTCTTATAACCGGTTCAAACGGTCAATTAGGAAACACTTTGTGTGACCTATTGAATAGAGGTAAAAACAGTTTGGGAAATATTCCTAAAATCTATAAAAACTGCGAAATAACTGCAGTTGATGTAGATG
>JAZSCC010000055.1:0-1863 GCA_045602685.1 Acutalibacteraceae bacterium
TACAGCAAGACCTAAATCGGCATTTGCAAAAGTCAAAATACCGCGTGACATTTCAACAGCAGTTTCGGCGCTGACAGCGCCGTATTTTTTTAATGTTTCGGGTTTTACTCCTAAGAGTTTCTGCTTCATTTCATTAGAATATGTTGAAGCACCGAAGTCAAATACCTCACTCGCACCCGAAACCGAGGTGATGGCGGCTGAAATCATACCTGCAGTACAGGATTCTGCCGTTGCTAATTTTAAGCCTTTTTGTTTTAACTTTTGTACAACCGTGTTTTCAATGCCGTCAACATTAATCTCTATATTATGTGATGTAGCGACGGCGTATTTTTCAATTAATTCATTTTTCATAGTAAACCTATTAATCAATCATCATAAATGTAGCGCCGGCAACTGCACGCCCGACCAAGCCGGCAATATCCAAAACGCTTTCGGCGTCAATGCACTTTTGCAACTCGGGCCGTGTTTTTGGGTGTTTGGGAGTAAACACGGTACAACAGTCCTCAAACGGCTCAATCGAAATATCAAATGTATCAATTTTACGAGAAATTTCAATAATTTCGTCCTTATCCATACCAATTAAAGGACGTAAAACCGGCATAGTAACAACCGAATTAGTTACGTTTAAGGCGGGGAGTGTTTGGCTTGCTACCTGACCTACGCTTTCACCGGTTATTAAAGCACCGCAATGCTCTTTTATCGCCATTTTTTCGGCAATTCGCATCATAAAACGGCGCATAATAAGCGTGAAATACTCTTCCTTGCAGTTTTCCGCAATTTTTTCCTGAATTTCGGTAAACGGAATTGTATGAAGTCCAATAGGGCCACTAAATTTAGCAACCTTTGAAAGAAGTCGGTGTACCTTTTGCTCTGCACGTGCACTGGTATAGGGAGGACTTGCAAAGTGAACAGCGGCTAACTGAATACCACGCTTCGCCATCATCCATGCGGCAACCGGACTGTCAATTCCACCGGAAATAAGTATTTCCGCGCGTCCGCCGGTGCTGACCGGCATACCACCTGCACCCTTAATCTGTCCGCAATGCACGTAAGCGTAGTTATCACGAATTTCAACTAAAACAACCGCCTCTGGATTGTGAACATCGACCGACAGATGGTGGTACTTCTCAAGTAATGCACCGCCAAAAAGTGCGCTGATTTCCAGCGAGCCCAAAGGGAACTTTTTGTCAGAGCGTTTAGATTCAACCTTAAAGGTTTTAACATTCTTAAGGGCGTCGCATAAATAGGGAACACCCTCGGCAATAATTATATCCATATTTTTTGGTAATGCTGCAGCACGAGAAAATGCAGCGATACCAAATACTTTTTCGGTGGCTTTTAATGCGGCTTTGAAATCAAAATCATCGCTTAATGGTTCAACCATTATTGTCGATTGTGATTTATTTATTTCACAATGACCACACTTTTTTATTCTGTATTTTAAGTTTTTAACCAAAACATCTTCAAATGTTGAACGGTTTAAACCTTTTAACGCTAACTCACCGTTTTTAATAAGTATAATTTCTTTCATTTTGTTCCTTACTTTCTGCGAAGGGTATTTTGTGCTTGGATTAATGTATTACAAAGTGTATCAACGTCGCCAATGGTATTGTGTTTCGAAAAACTGATTCTCAAGGCGGAATCTGTGCGGTCAGCATCAAGTCCCATTTCGCTCAAAACATGACTGCCTTTTCCCTTTGAACAGGCACTGCCGCTTGAAACATAAATCTCTTTTGATTCCAAAAAGTGCAGTAATGTTTCGGAGCGGATACCTTTTACCGAAATGTTGATTATATAGGAAAGTGAGTCTTTTTCGGGTGAGTTGATTAAAATGTGGTTAATTGCCGATAATTTACTGTAAGC
>JAZSCC010000056.1:0-3492 GCA_045602685.1 Acutalibacteraceae bacterium
TGGGTTCCGCTTGTGAGCAGGGTGAAATTTTCCGTGCGATTTTAGACGGAAAATCGGAAGAGGAAATTTTAAAATTAGCCCAATTTTATGATTATTTGGAAATTCAGCCGAGAGGCAACAATATGTTTATGCTTCGTAACGGCACGGTAAACACAGAGGAAGAATTGCTTGATTTTAACCGTAGAATTATAGAAATTGCGGATAAATTGGGTAAACCGGTTGTAGCAACCGGTGACGTTCACTTCCTTGACCCTGAAGATGCAAGATTGCGTACAATTTTAATGGCGGGCCAGGGATTTACCGATGCTGAGGACCAGGCGCCTCTTTACTTTAAAACCACCGACGAGATGCTCGAGGAGTTTTCGTATTTGGGTGAAAGAGCAAAAGAGGTTGTAATTGATAACCCTCGTAAAATCGCTGAAATGATTGATAAAGATGTCCGTGCTGTGCCAAGCGGAAACTATCCGCCTAAAATTGAAGGCTCGGATGACATTTTGACCGAAAAAACCTATCGCAGAGCGCACGAAATATATGGTAATCCGTTGCCGGATGTTGTAAAGGAACGTCTTGAGCGTGAGTTGGATTCAATTATTCGCCACGGATTTTCGGTTATGTATGTTACGGCTCAAAAGTTGGTTGAGTACTCCGAAAGCAAGGGCTATCTGGTTGGCTCGCGTGGTTCGGTTGGCTCGTCCTTTGCCGCTACAATGGCGGGTATTTCCGAAGTTAATCCCTTAGTTCCGCATTATGTTTGCCCGAAGTGCAAAAATAGTGAATTTATACTTGACGGCTCGGTTGGTTCGGGATTTGATTTACCGTCTAAAAAATGCCCTAAATGCGGTGAAGAATACAACCGTGACGGACACGATATTCCGTTTGAAACGTTTTTAGGATTTGACGGAGATAAAATCCCCGATATTGACCAAAACTTTTCGGGCGAGGTTCAGCCGTATGTTCACAAATATACCGAAGAACTTTTCGGCTCTGAAAATGTTTTTAAGGCAGGCACTATTGCAACCGTTGCCGAAAAAACAGCGTTCGGATACGTTAAACACTATGCCGAGGATTACGGCAAGATTATGAATAAAGCCGAGGAAGCCCGATTGGCTTCGGCTATTGACGGTTCGGCAATAAAACGTACTACCGGTCAGCATCCGGGCGGTATGGTTGTTGTCCCGAGGGATATGGAGATTTATGATTTCTGTCCTGTTCAGCACCCCGCCGATAAGGTTGATTCGGATATGGTTACTACCCATTTCGACTTCCACAAAATCCACGATAACATTCTAAAACTTGATGAGCTTGGACATGATGTGCCGTCAATCTATAAGTATTTAGAGGAATATACGGGAATTTCTGTTTTGTCGGTTTCAATGAGTGACCCTGATGTTATGAGTCTTTTTGGCTCACCTAAGGCCTTAGGTGTTACAGAGGGTGATATATTCTCAAAAACCGGAACATTTGCACTTCCTGAGTTAGGTACTAAGTTTGTTCGTGATATGTTGGTTGAAGCCAAGCCAAAGACCTTTGCTGACCTATTGCAGATTTCGGGTCTTTCCCACGGTACTGACGTTTGGATTGGTAACGCTCAAGAGCTGATACAAAACAAAACCTGCACAATTTCCGATGTTATCGGTACCCGTGATAACATCATGACCTATCTTATCTATAAAGGTGTTCCCAAGAAAATGGCTTTTAAGATAATGGAAATTGTCCGTAAAGGTAACGCTAAAGCCAAATTTACCGAAGAGCATATTCAAACTATGAAGGATAATAATGTGCCACAGTGGTATATTGATTCCTGCTATAAGATTAAGTATATGTTCCCGAAAGCTCACGCAGCTGCGTATATGATTGCGGCACTTCGTTTGGCTTGGTATAAGGTGCATCGTCCTGTTGAATTTTATTGTGCATACTTTACTGTCCGTGCCGATGATATTGAGGTTGATACTTTGCTTAAAGGCAAAGAGGCGGTCATAAAGCGGATTAACGACATTAAACTTCTGGGTAATGCTGCCAGCGTTAAGGACAAGGGCGTTTTGGAAAACCTTTTAATTTTTAATGAAATGCTATGCCGCGAAATTGAAATTTTACCGATTGATTTAAGGAAATCACATTCACGTAAATTTTTGGTTGAAGACGGCAAAATGAGGTTGCCGATAGGTGTTTTACCCGGTGTTGGTGAAAAGGCGGCAGCCGATATTCAAAAGGCGGTTGATGAGGGCAATTTCTTGTCAATCGACGATTTGCAGATTGAATCGGGCGTTTCAAAATCGGTTATTGAGAGTCTTAAATCGGTAGGAGCGTTGAGTTTCTTGCCTGATACCAATCAGATGACCTTGTTTTAATTTAGTTTTTATTGATGGGGGATGAAGACTTGTATAATGAATATTTTGTTCCTTTTCCGTTAATCGAAACCGAACGGTTGAGAATCAGAATGGTGCGAAAAAGTGACGCCGAGGATTTGTATGAGCTTTGCCGCCGTCCCGAAACCTCAAGGTTTTCACTGTGGAGTCCGCACGAGGACTTAAACGAAACCAAAGATTTTATTGCTTATCAAATCTCACTTTACCGTAAGCGGAAATGTATGTTTTTCATTGTAGAGGAGAAGCTTTCGGGCAGGGTTATAGGTACTTGCAGTTATGTCTCAATGGATTCGGACTATAAAATAGCCGAGATAGGCTACAGTATTTTGAGTGACCTTTGGAATAAAGGCTTTGGCACTGAGGTTGCAGAAGCAATTACAGGTTACGCCTTTGACCGTATTGGAGTACAGAGGGTATTTGCAATGGTTTTGCCTCAAAATACGGCTTCATCAAGGGTTTTACTTAAACTTGGTTTTGAACTTGAGGGTGTAGCAAAAAAAGGTTTTTATTATAAAGGGCATATTGACGATGTTCTAATTTACGGCATTACAGATGACGTATATTTTGAAAGCAGGGGTAAAAATGGATAAAATTGCAAGCTTTGAGGTCGACCATAATAAGTTGCAAAGAGGTATTTATACATCCCGTATCGATGGCGATATTGTAACTTATGATATACGGATGAAGTTACCTAACAGCGGTAATTATCTTAACAATCCGGCAATGCATACTATTGAGCACATCGTGGCAACTTACGTCAGGAACTCTCAATATAAGGACCGTATTATATATTTTGGTCCTATGGGTTGTCGGACAGGCTTTTATCTCCTTGTACGTAACATTGAGCCTCAAGAGGTTATAGGCTTGATTCGGGACGCATTTTTGTTCTTGAAGGATTTTGTGGGCAACGTGCCGGGCGTTTCTAAAATTGAGTGCGGAAACTACTTAGAGCACGATTTAGAGGATGCAAAACGTGAGGCAGAGGAGTATTTACCGGTTTTGGAGAGTTATACAACTGATAATTTAAAATATTGATATGACATATATTACCTCAGTTAAATACAGGTAAAACGGTTGCAATTTTGTAATGTTGGTGTATAATATACACGTAAATTACAAAATTGCA
>JAZSCC010000057.1:0-2638 GCA_045602685.1 Acutalibacteraceae bacterium
TTAGATGCTTGTGAGCCTTGTCATGTTATTGCGGCTTCAAATATTATGAATTATTTTGCCTTCGGGTCAATAGGTCCGAAGAAGGATTTTTCAATTATTTCCTTTTTAGCAGCACCGTTAGCAACCAATAATACTTTTTTAGCCTGCATAATAGACATCATACCCATTGTAATTGCAGTCTTGGGAACTTCATCCTCGTTTTTGAAAAATCTAGCATTTGCCTTAATGGTAGACTCATCAAGCTTAACCTCGTGAGTAGGGCCGGTAAAGAACTCGTCCGGCTCATTAAAGCCGATATGACCGTCAAGACCGATGCCGAGCAACTGCAAATCAATTCCACCTAATGTTTTTATCATTGCATCATAAGCCTCTCCCTCAGCCTTTAAGTCGGAAGCGCATCCATTAGGAACAAAGGTTTTTGATTTATCAATATTAACATGGTCAAAAAGATTGGTGTTCATAAAATAACGGTAGCTCTGGTCATTTGTACCGTCAAGACCGACATATTCATCGAGGTTAACGCTGGTAACGGTTGAAAAGTCAATTTTACCTGCTTTGTTGTCGGCAATTAATCTCTTATAAGTACCAACGGGTGATGAACCGGTGGCAAGTCCCAATACGCAATACGGTTTTACGATAATCTGTGCCGCAATAATGTCGGCAGCTTTTTCACTCAATTCTTCATAAGTTTTAACAGTAATAAATTTCATTAAAAATCTTCCTTTCTTACAACTATTTCTTTTTGAGATTTAACAATGCAGTTTGCAGGATAAACTCCGCGCAAAGAAGTTAACGGATAGACACTTGTATTTTTACCGATGACTGTTCCGGGATTAATAACGCAACCGCAACCTACATCGGCTCCATCAGCCAAAATGCCGCCGATTTTGCGCAAACCAGTCTCGTAAGTTTGGTCACCTTTTATAACAATAGCCTTACCGTCAGACTTAAGATTTGAGCAGATTGAACCGGCACCGGTGTGTGCCTTATTTCCCAAAATGGAATCACCGACATAATTATAGTGCGGTGTCTGCACCTTATCAAGCAAAATACAGTTCTTGTATTCACTTGAGTTGCCCATTACACAATCTTCGCCCGTAATGACATTACCTCGGATATAAGCGCCGGGGCGAAGCTCGGTACCGTGACCTATAATTGCCGGCGCATCAATAACGACGGTGGGAGCAATTTTAACATCTCGGCCTACCAAAACACCGGGCTTTAATTCTGTGAACCCTTCAATACCGGTTTTAAGTAGTTTTGCAATTACATCTTTTATTTTAGGAAGCATCTCCCACGGATATTCAGATGTATCAAATAAATCCTTTAAATAAGGTACTTTGCAGTCATAAAGTTCCTTTGTTTTAACCAACTTATCCAACAACATGACCCCTCTCTTTAATAACAGCTGCTATCATATTGGCATATTTTTCGCACAGTTCCTGAGTCTCTGCCTCAATCATAACACGAATAACCGGCTCGGTACCGCTTTCACGAAGCAATGCTCTTCCGTTACCGTCAATTAATTTTTCAACATCTTCTTTAGCTTTTAAAACCTCAGGGTCATTCATAACCGCTGCCTTGTCCTTAACACGAAGATTTACCAAATGTTGCGGATACAGCATTAAGCCCTCAACCAAAGTTCCCAAAGACAACTTGCGGTCACACATTTCTTCGGCAAGCATTATTGCAGTAAGAATTCCGTCACCTGTGGTTGCATACTTTTTAAGAATAATATGTCCCGATTGCTCACCGCCCAAAGAAAAGTCATTATTCTGCATTGATTCGTAAACAAAACGGTCACCAACCTTGGTCTGGTCACAATCAATACCCAATTTCTTTAATGAAGCAAAGAAACCACTGTTTGACATTACTGTCGCCACAACAGTATTCTTATTAAGCATGCCTCGGGCCTTCAAACGATTAGCCAATACATACATCATAGCGTCACCGTCAACAACATTGCCGTTTTCGTCAACAGCAATACAACGGTCGGCGTCACCGTCAAAAGCAAAGCCTACATCCAAATGCTGTTCCTTAACTAAAGCACATAATTTTTCAATATGGGTTGAGCCACAACCGTTATTAACATTCAGTCCATCCGGTCTGTTGCCGATAATAACAGTCTGTGCGCCAAGTGCATCAAAAACCGCCTTGGCAATCATCCACGAAGCACCGTTAGCACAGTCTAGACCTATTCTTAATTTCTTATAAGAATTTGAGGCTAACGAAATAAGATAACCAACATAACGGTTACGTCCCGAAACATAGTCAATAATCTGGCCAATACGGTCACGGTGAGCTAAAGGCAAATCCTCTCCTTGAATGCCCAACGCCGACATATTGCCGTCAATATAAGCCTCTATTAAAGCAGTGGTTTCATCATCAAGCTTTTCACCAAACTTGTTGATAACCTTAATGCCGTTATCGTAAAACGGATTATGCGACGCAGTTATCATAATACCGCAGTCAAATTCGTCAAGCCGCGTAACGTAAGAAACGCTGGGCGTTGTCGTAACGTGAAGCAGGTAGGCGTCAGCGCCGGAGCATGTAAGCCCGGCGCACAGCGCATCCTCCAGCATATACCCAGAAGCGCGGGTATCCTTGCCGATGGCAACACGGCAGCGCTCGCCCTCTT
>JAZSCC010000058.1:0-2571 GCA_045602685.1 Acutalibacteraceae bacterium
AAAAAAGCCTCGAAAAGTTTTATTAAAACTTTTCGATGCTTTTGCATTTATTACTTTTTGCTTGCTTTCTCGTTAAGATGGTTTACATCTTTTCTGAAATTAAAGAGTTTTTCAGGACTTTCGGCTTGTGTTGTAAAATCAACTTTACCGTAATGTTTTTCGATTGTCTTGTTTACAAAATCTCTGCCGTAAAGCTTTTCTAGTAAGGTTAATGCGCGCATGTCGTTTATACCTTCAAAGAAAATCTTTTGACGAATTGATTGTAATGCTGTACCGTCGTTGGCAGGATATACGCTGTAGGAGGTGCCTGCAACTGTATTGTAGCCTTCAGGATTTGTTTTAGGGTCAAACAGACCGAAGGACATAAAATCATAATAATAATTATATGCCCACTGTAAGAAGCCTTTGATATTTGCACAGTACATTTGCATACCCAATATACGATTCCGTTCATTTGAGTTGCAAATCAAACGGTTGCTGCATTCACCTTGGATACCGCCGGTGTAATAACACCAAAAACTATTGCATTTGCCGACAAAATCCTTAACGTGGTCGGTGGTTACAATCGGGGTTTGTACCAAACCGTCTGCATACAGTGAATAGTGCGATAATGCATCACCGTGCATATAACCTTCTAATAAATCAGCAATTTGATTCTTTGCATTTTTATAGTGGGGAGCATCATTATCGGTAGGCTCGTCAGAAATGTGGAATAAAATTTTCTTTTCCAATTTTTCTGCCTTCAAAAAATCTTTTAAAGCGGTTAAATACTGTCTTAAGAATTTCACATTCTTTTTACTGCATGCATCGGTTTCCCAGCCTAAAATACGCTTTTCCTTGCCGTTAACAGTACAGTAAATGTTAGGGGAGTGCTTAGCACCCCATTGGGTGAAAAGATGACTGTGCTCAAAATATTTTATACCGCACTTTTTACAAATATCAATATATTTTTTGAGTAAAGAAAAATCAAATGAGTAGTTACCGTTTTCGTATGTAACCTTAACCAGCTGAGCCTTTTTACGCTCGGAACCGATAGGTGTATCAAGTGCGGGAGTAAATGCCGGCGTTAAAATCATATTCATACCGTTTTTGGCAGCGATTTTAACAAAGTTTTCAAATATACGGAAGAATTCATCCGAAAAAATTTCTACATTGTAAAAATCGGAGAGACAATCGCAATGGAACCAGTTGGTATAGTATAATTTTTGAGGGGGAAGCTTAGCGTCAATAACGTTTACGGTTGCTGTTGCTTCACCTAACGGTTCACCGCTTTGTCTTGCAAAAAATTCAAAGGTAATATCATATTTACCCGGTTTTAAGTTTTTTTGGTTTTCGTTAACACATAACCAGAGAATTTGCCAAGAACAATGAGCTTTTAAATTGTTATTCTCATCCTTTTCCATTCTGAGATTTGCAAAAGGCCTTTTTGAAATTATTTCCGGATTAACCTTTTTGGGATTTAATATATCGGCAAATAAGCCGGGTTTATATTGCTCTTTAAAATTAGTATTCTTGCATCCCAAAACCGGAACGTATCCAACACTGTAAAGACTAATATCCAAATCAGTTTTAATTTTAACGTAAATAGGTTTACTCGGGGTATCCGCAGGTAAACGAAACGCTAATTGAATGTTGTAAGGTTCGTTTTTCAGACATGAAAAATCTGAGCATTCCTTACCGGTCAAATCACTGTCAATAAAAACTTTTTCCAATGAATTTAAATATTTTAGTTCAAGCATATAATCACTCACTTTCTAAATTTCAGTATAAATGAATGGAATATCTATGTAAATGCATTAAGATGCTGAAAAATAGGACAATATTGTATTGACCAACTTAACATTAAGTTGTATAATGTGTTTAAATGAGGTGAATAAATGGATTATAATTTAAGTTCGGAAAGAACTTCAGAGGATTTTTTGGTTGTCAACAACTGTGGTGAACAGCATATTAATGATAAAGATTACGATACCATACGACCTAACGGAAGGGTCGATTTTGGGTTGCAGTATATTGCTGAAGGTAAGTGTTATTATGAGGATGACGGTGTTGTTCACGAGGCCCCAAAAGGTACCGCTTTGCTTTATTTTCCAGGTGTCAGACAGCATTATTTCTTTAAAAAAGAGGATAGCACTGTATTGATGTGGTCACATTTCACGGGTGAGCTGTGCAATCTATTGGATTCAATAAAGAATAATGTGTGTGTACCTATAACAATTATTAATCAAAAAGAATTGGAACACGTTTTCCGTAGTATGATTTCTGCACAAAATATCAAAGAACTGCAATATGAAACTGCCACCGCAGGATATATGACAGTATTGCTATCATTTATTTTAAAAAATGCTACTGCTGACTGTTCAGCTTTGACAAAATCCAAGCATCGTGCGATAGAGGCTGTTATAAATGAAATGTATATGAATTTCCGCAAGCCGATTGACCTTGAAAAATTTGCTAATGATTGCTGTGTGAGCAAAAGCAGGTTTATGCATATATTTAAGGAACATACCGGCACCTCTCCATACCGTTTTCAGTTAAAAATTCGTATCGAGCGTGCTATTGAACTTCTGC
>JAZSCC010000059.1:0-4245 GCA_045602685.1 Acutalibacteraceae bacterium
TTTGAGTGGTACCGCGGGTACTGGTTTTATGAGAATCAGACTCGTCTCAAAGTCAGACTTTGAGACGGGTCTTTTTGATTTTTATCAGTTTTTTGAAAGGAGAAACCAAAATGAGTAAAAACAATGCAATACATCAGTTAAGCGAGGTTGCCAACCGAATTCGCGAGATGCGTGAAATTATGGGTTGGACAGTTGCGGAAATGGCTCAGAGAACCGAAGTTTCTGAGGCTCAATACCTTGAATATGAACAGGCCAGGGTTGACCTTCCGTTTACCTTTATTCATAAGTGTGCCATCGCTTTTGATATTGAAATGACCGAGTTGCTGGAAGGCAGAACGGCAAAGTTGACGTCATACACTGTGACAAGAAAAGGTCAAGGTCAGGAAACTGCTAAAGAGGACGGCATTGAAATACGTAATTTGGCTCCTAAATTTAAAGATAAACTTTCTGAGCCGTATATGGTTCGTTATGAGTATTTGCCTGAGCTTCAAAACAAACCTATTCATTTGACCAAGCACAGCGGTCAGGAGTTTGACATAGTTTTAGAAGGTTCACTCAAAGTACAGATAGGTGAGCACGTTGAGGTTTTACATGAGGGTGACAGTATTTATTACAATTCCTCAACACCCCACGGTATGATTGCGGTTGACGGCAGAGATTGTGTATTCTGCGCAGTTGTTTTATCGGGCGAAGATGTTAAAGAGGAAACCGTACGGCGAAGCATAGTTAAGGCTCGTTCAACCGAGCGGTTGGTTTGTGAAAAGTTCGTAAAAGCAGAAGAGGATGAAAACGGTGTATTAAAGTCAATTTCGTTCCCGAATCAGGAAACCTTTAACTTTGGTTTTGATATTGTGGACGGCATTGCCGAAGCATATCCTGAAAAGCTTGCAATGATTCATGTTGATAAAAACCACGTTGAGCGCCGTTTTACATTTAAGGATATAAAGCGTGCTTCGGCTCAGGTTGCCAACTATTTTACCTCTTTGGGCATAAAAAAAGGCGACCGAGTAATGCTCGTTTTAAAGCGCCATTATCAGTTTTGGTTTTGTATGGTGGCATTGCACAAATTAGGTGCGATTGCTATTCCGGCTACAAATCAGCTTAAGGACCACGATTTTGAATACCGCTTTAATGCTGCCGGTGTTTCGGCTATTGTTGCAACTGCTGATGACGGTGTGGCCGATTATGTTGATATCGCCGCAGAAAAATGTCCCACATTGACCACAAAGGTTATGGTTGGCGGACAAAGAGACGGTTGGCATGATTTTAATGCTGAGTATAATCTTTTTTCCGGTAAGTTTAATCGTACCGAAGATACTTCTTGCGGCAATGAGACTGCGTTGATGTTCTTTACTTCGGGTACTACCGGCAATCCAAAAATGGCGGCCCATAAGCATACCTATGCTTTAGGACATTTTGTAACCGCTAAGTATTGGCATTGCTGTGAGCGTGACGGCTTGCATCTTACAATTTCCGATACCGGCTGGGGTAAGTCGTTATGGGGCAAACTGTACGGCCAGTGGCTTTGCGAGGGCGCGGTTTTTGTTTATGATTTTGACCGTTTTTCAGCCGCCGATATTTTGCCTATGTTTAAGCAGTACAATATTACTACCTTCTGTGCGCCGCCGACAATGTTGCGTATGCTTATAAAAGAGGATTTAAGCAAGTATGATTTATCCTCAATTCACCATATGACAACCGCCGGAGAGGCACTTAACCCTGAGGTTTCACGTCAGTTTTATAATGCAACGGGGCTTACCATTATGGAAGGCTTTGGCCAAACCGAAACCACTCTTACAATTGCCAATTTGTGTGGCACAACGCCAAAATTGGGTTCAATGGGTCTTGCTTCGCCGCAGTTTAAGGTTGATATTGTTGACCCGGACGGCAATTCGTTGCCTGACGGTGAAACGGGTGAAATTGTCATCCGTGTTGATGAGGGTATGCCCTGTGGTTTGTTCAAGGAATATTACCGCAACCAAGAGCTTACAGATGAGGCTATGCACGATGGTTTGTATCATACAGGAGACACAGCGTGGCGTGATGAAGACGGTTATTTCTGGTATGTCAGCCGTATTGATGATGTTATTAAGTCGTCAGGCTACCGCATCGGACCTTTTGAGATTGAAAGCGTTATTATGGAGTTACCGTACGTCTTGGAATGTGGCGTTTCGGCTGCACCTGATGAAGTAAGAGGTCAGGTCGTCAAGGCAAGTATTGTACTGACTAAGGGTACTGAGGGCACCGAAGAACTTAAAAAGGAAATTCAAGACTATGTTAAGGCCCATACAGCACCTTATAAATATCCGAGAGTTGTTGTTTTCCGTGATGAACTGCCTAAGACAATAAGCGGCAAAATTCAACGCAACAAGCTTTAATTTGACAAAATTTCACAATCTTAAAAAAATAGAGTAAAAGTATTGACAAACTTGAAGTTGTTTGGTATAATCCCAATATTAAAGGCTTTGACGAAGAGGATGCGTATTGTAAAGCTTTCAGAGAGTCGGCGGTTGGTGTAAGCCGATAGCAGAAATGCGTAATCTGTAACTTCTGAGCCGGAGGGAAGAAAAGCCATTGTGCTTAGTAGAACCCTTCCGTAACTGCTGCGTAAATGCATAGGGCTAATCGGGTAAGGATATCTATGAGAGCCTGAGGGGTACAAAGTTAAACCTTTGTGCAATTTGAGTGGTACCGCGGGATATAAAGTTTTTTATAGCTCGTCTCAAAGGATATAACTTTGAGGCGGGCTTTTTTACCGCCTTATGAAAAGTGAGGTATTTTTAATGAAAACAACCGGCCTTGAATTTAAGATTATGGAAATGGCTAAGCGTATTTCGGATTTAAGGGAGATTATGGGCCTTACAACTGCCGAAATGGCGCTTAAAACCGGTGTAAGCGATCAAGAGTATCTTGCCTGTGAAAAGGGTGAGAGTGACTTAAACTTTGCTTTCCTTTATCGTTGTGCTGCAGCATTAAAGGTTGATGTTACCGATATTATTGAAGGTAAAAGTCCCAGACTTGCAGGATATACGGTTACACGTAAAGGTGAGGGCCAACGTATTGAAGAGGCTCACGGTTTGCAGTATTATAATCTTGCTTCGGCGTTCAAAAACCGTATTGCTGAGCCGTTGTACGTTGTAACACAGTATAGTGAAGCAGCACAGCAGGCTGACATTGAACTTACCGCTCACGAGGGCCAGGAATGTGATATAATCGTCAAGGGTGCCTTGAAGGTTCAGGTTGGTGACCATATTGAAGTTTTGCACGAGGGCGACAGTATTTATTATGACAGCTCTGTACCTCACGGTATGATAGCAGTTGAGGGTGGAGAATGTATTTTCTACGCGATTGTACTTAATCCCGCAGGTGAGCCTATTGACAATATAGTTCATAGCGGAGTGAAGGAATTTACTAAAGCACCCAAGCGTATTTTAGAGGCTAAGGCTGATGAGCGTCGTGTTTGGGAGGATTTTTGTATTCCTACCGAAAACGATAAGGGAACTGTTACAAAGATTGATTTTAAGAATGAGGATAAATTTAATTTTGCCTTTGATGTTATTGACCGTTTAGGCCGTGAAAAGCCTGAAAAGTTGGCGATGCTTCACATTGACCGCGATTTTTGTGAACGCCGTTTCACATTCAGCGATATGAAGCGTGCATCCTCGCAAACCGCAAACTATTTTAAGTCGTTAGGTATCGGCCGCGGTGATAAGGTTATGCTTATATTAAAGCGTCATTATCAGTTCTGGTTCAGTATGATTGCGTTGCATAAACTGGGTGCTGTTGCAATTCCCGCAACCAATCAGTTAAAGGAACATGACATAACCTACCGAATTCAAGCCGCAGGCGTTAAGGCAATACTTTGTACTGCTGATGGCGAGGTTTCACACGAGGTTGATTTGGCTGCTAAACAGTGTCCTTCGTTACAGCATAAAATCATGGTAAACGGTCACCGTGACGGTTGGAGAAACTTTGACGAGGAATATAGCCTTTATACCGGTAAGTTTGAACGTACTGAGCAATCTCCGTCAGGTGATAATACAATGCTTATGTACTTTACTTCGGGTACAAGCGGTTATCCCAAAATTGCGGCGCATAACTATAAATATCCGTTAGGTCATTTTCATACTGCAAAGTATTGGCACGATGTTGACCCCGAAGGCTTGCACTTCACCATATCCGATACGGGTTGGGCAAAATCAATGTGGGGAAAACTTTACGGGCAATGGCTTAGCGAAGCGGCTA